>JAJYSM010000017.1 GCA_021793575.1 Pseudomonadota bacterium | reverse complement strand
CCACCGGAAATCCGTTCGTTTCGGCGAAAGTGGCGACGGATGCCCCTGTTTTCGCACCCCGTTGGTGCGATTTGCCTGCTTGGTGCGCAGAGGGGCGCTGCGCCGATCTCAAGCCCGACAGGCTGCTCGGCGATCACCTGCAGGTTCAGCGCGCGCGCCAACGCGAGAATCGCCGCCACCACCGGCGTGCTGCTGGTTGCGCTGCCGTGACCCAGCTGCTGCACGAAGGCCTGGTCGATCTTCAGCATGCGCAAGGACAGCGAGTGCAGGTAGCTGAGCGAGGAGTAGCCGGTGCCGAAATCGTCCAGCGCCGCGCCCACGCCGACCTGGCGCAGCCGCTCGAGGATGTCGCGCACGCGCTCGGGGTTGTCCAGCAGCGCGCCCTCGGTGACTTCGGCGATCAGCCGCGCGGCAGGCAGCCCGGTGCTGTCGAGCAGGCCGATCAGCCGCGTATCAAAGTCGGTGTGACGCAGGTGCCGTGCCGATATGTTGAACGTCATGAACGTATCGGGCGGGCCATGCTGCACGAGCAGACGGCAGCTGAGTTCGAACATGCGCCAGTCGATCGCCTCGATCAGCCCGCTGTCCTCGGCGATCTTCACGAAGTCGGCCGGAATGAGCAGGCCGCGCTGCGGATGGTTCCAGCGGATCAGCGCTTCGTAGCCCACCACCTGGCCATCGTCGAGGCGGCAGATTGGCTGGAAATACGGCTCGAACTGCTCGTGCTGCAGCGCCTGACGCAGCTCACCCTCCACCGCCAGCACGTCGACCACGTTCTGCGCCAGCGTCTCGTCGTACAGCTCGAAGCGCTTGCGGCCTTTTTCCTTGGCCCGATACAGCGCGATGTCGGCATCACGCAGCACTTCGTCGGCCGTGTGGTAATGCGCGTCGCCGATCGCGATGCCCATGCTGGCAGTGGTCTGCAGCTCCTTGCCGGCGATCAGCATCGGCGCATCGAGCGCATCCAGCACGCGCTGCGCCACGCTGAGGGCAAGGTCGGGCTGCTCCACATGCTCCAGCAAGATGGCGAATTCGTCGCCGGCCAGTCGCGCCACCAGATCCGGGTGACGCACGCAGCCGGCCAGCCGGCTGGCGACCTCCACCAGCACGGCATCGCCAGCCAGGTGGCCGAGGCTGTCGTTGATGATCTTGAAACGGTCGACATCCAGATACAGCAGCGCGCACTGGCGCTCCGGCGTGCGCTCGAGCATGGCCAGCACGTGGTCGATGCGATCGCGCAGGTAGCCGCGATTGGGCAGCCCGGTGAGCGAGTCGTGCATCACCTGGTGCTTGAGCTGATCCTGAATCCGTTCGCGCTCGACGATCTCCTTGCGCAGCGCCTGAGTGCGCTCCTCCACGCGGTGTTCGAGCTGTTCGTAGGCGCGCCGCAGCGACTCGGCCGAACGCCGCCGGATCAGGCTGTTGGCGATCTGCGAGGCGACGAAGCTGAGCAGTTCCTGATCCGCCGCGCTGTACACCACCTGCGTGCTGTAACTCTGCACGGTCACCAGCCCGATCACCTCGTCATCGACCATCAGCGGCACACCCAGCCAGCAGCTGGCGGGCGAGCCCACGCGCCCGGGCGCGACCTCGCCCTGCTGCACCAGCTGCTCGATATCCGCGTTCAGCACGCGCAGCGCCGCGCCCCGGCGCAGCACGTATTCGCTCAGCCCGCGCCCCAGCGGACGCCGCGCCGGCGGCATCTCGACCGCGTCGACGGCGTAAGGAAAGGTCAGCTGGCTGCGATCGTCGGAAAGCAGCGCGATGAAAAAGTTTTCCGCATTCAGCAGCTCGCCGACCACTGCGTGCACGCGCCGGTAGAACGCGTCCTGGTTGATGTCCGCCGTGGCCAGCTGGGCGATCTGGAACAGCGCCGCCTGCAGATGCTCGGCGCGCTTGCGCACCACGATCTCCAGCTCGAGGCCACGGTTGGCGTCAGCCAGCTGCTGGGTGCGCAGCTCCACCCGCTGCTCCAGGCTTTCCTTGATCTGCTTGCGCTCCAGCGCGGTGAGGATATGGCTGCCGACAAACTCCAGCAGCGCGAGATCCTCCGGTGTGTAGCCGATCTCCGGCTGGTAGCTCTGCACCACCAGCGCACCGACCGGCAGACCGTCGCGCAGCATCGGCACGCCGAGCCAGTCCTGGCTCTCCGGCCCGAGCAGCGCGACCGGCCCGACGACCTGGCCGCGCAATTGCTCCGCGTTGCCCATGCGCGGATTGCCGTCCTGCATCACGTGCCAGGTCAGCGTGTGCTCGATCGCCGCCATCGGCATCTCCTGGCCGTCGCCGGGCACCGAAGGATCCTCCACATCCACGTAGTAGAGGAAGCGCACCGTGCCGCGGTACGCGTTGTGCAGCACGATGAAAAAATTGTCCGCGTACATCAGCGTGCTGACGATCGCGTGGATGCCGCGCAGCATGTCCGGCATGTCGCGGTTGGAGCCGGCCAGATCGGAAATCGCGAACAGCGCGCGCTGCAGCCGCTCCGAGCGCTCCACCTGCTGATGCGAATCCTGCAGCCGACCCCACTCCAGCGCCCGCTGCAGATGCTCACCGGCGAAGCGCAGTGGTGCTTCCCACTCGCCGGCAAGGCCGGCGCCCGACGGGTGAGCATTCGAGCTGTGCGGCGGCAGGCTCAGCAACAGCATGGCCGGCTCCGGCTGCCGGCACAGGCGCAGCGCGAGCCACGGCTGGGCGGCATGCCACTGCGGCTGGTCGGCGCGGGCCGCCTCGCTCAACCAGGCCCAGTCCGCCGGCTTCCACCCGGCCGGCACAATGCCGCGATGGCGAAGCGGCTCGACCAGCCCCCACAGCACCGAGGCGCCACTGCATTGGGGATGCGTGCCGGCAAGCTCGGCGATCGCCACGGCCGCCTGCTGCGGCGTGCGCACGCTCGCAAGGCGGCTCAGCCACTGCAGCAGCCATTCCCGCTCCGATAGCAACCCATCCGCGGCATCCGCATGCTTGATCGACATAACGTCCCCAGACGCAGGTCCGCCGGGACCCCCGGCAAGCATAGCGCTTCGATACGCCGCCCGGCCGCGGCGCGCGGGGTGAGCATTGGCATATGGGGCGTCGCGCAATACCGATAAACTGTTGCGCCGACACCACAACGCCCGGGCGCTGGTGCTGGCCGGTTTCCATCATGCGCGCCGCGCGTTGCCGGTTTCCTCCCTCATGCTCAGCGACACCACCAAAGACGCCATCCGCACCGCCTATGCACGCCTGAAGGACGGCCTGCCGGGCTTTCGCGCGCGCGCGTCGCAGGGCCGGATGATCGCCGAGGTGGCCAAGGCCTTGGGCCGGCAGGGCGGGGTGGCGGTGATCGAAGCGCCGACCGGCACCGGCAAGTCGATGGCCTACCTGATCGCCGGGGTGGCAGTGGCGCGCTTCCAGCAGAAGAAGCTGCTGATCGCCACCGCCACCGTGGCGCTGCAGGAGCAGCTGATGCAGCGTGACATTCCGCTGTACCTGCAGCTCAACGGCATCGAGGCGAAGGTGGCGCTGGCCAAGGGCCGCGGCCGCTACCTGTGCCCGCGCAACCTGCGCATGGCGACCAGCAGCCTCAACGACTCCGGCCAGATGGGGTTGGCCGGCTTCGACGCCGATCTGGTGCTGTGGGCGAAGCCGCCGCAGCCGCGCGACAAGCAGGCACTGCTGCGGCTTGACCGCGCGTTCGACCACGGCGAATGGAACGGCGACATGGACAGCGCGCCCGAGCCGGTCAGTGACGTGCTGCGACCCATGCTGACCACCAGTGCCGGCGGCTGCACCAACCGCAAGTGCGGGCAATTCATGATCTGCCCGTTTTTCATCGCGCGCCGCGCGGTGGACGATGCCGAGATCATCGTGGCCAACCAGGACCTGGTGCTGGCCGACCTCACCATGCCGGGCGAGGAAGAAGGCGACGGTACTCAGGCATGGGGCGGCGTGATCTTGCCGCGACCGGACGAGACGCTGTACATCTTCGACGAAGGCCACCACGTGCCGGCCAAGGCGATCGACCGCGGCACGGCCGAGGTTTACATGAACCTCAGCGTGCGCCAGCTGAGCCGGCTCGGGCGGCAGGTGCACGCCGCGTATTCGCTTACCGACAAGGAATCGCTGGGCAAGCTCAGCCTCGACCGCGGCGACCAGAAGCTGCAGCAGCTGAGCGCCGCGCTGGAGGAGCTCGAGCGCGAGATCCGCCTCGCCTGGCTGCCCGACGCGAACGAGGCCGAGCCGATGTATCGCGGCTCGCTCGGCCAGCTGCCGCCGGCGTGGGTGGCGCACGCGCGCCTGCTCAGCGCAACCACCGGCGAGGTGCAGCGCTGGCTGCAGGCGGTGCGCCGCGCGGTGGTCGAGATGACCGACGGCGGCCCGACCCAGGAGGCGCTGTCGCGCGAGCTGGGCATGGCGCTGGAGCGCCTCGAAAAGCAGGCGCGCTGCTGGCGCGCGTGGTCGGCCGACGACCCCGACGACGCGCCGCCGCTGGCGCGCTGGGTCACGCTGGGCGCCGATCAGCAGCTGGTCTGCCACGCCTCGGCGGTCTCCGCCGGCGGCCTGCTGCGCAGCGTGCTGTGGGGCAATGCCAGCGGCGTGCTGATGACCTCGGCCACGCTGAGCGCGGGTGGTAACTTTCGCGGTTTCGCCGACGCCGTGGGGCTGCCCGATGACGCGGTGACGCTGAGCCTGCCCTCGCCGTTCGATCTCTCGCTGCAGGCGCGACTGGAAGTGCCGGCGATGCGCACACTGCCGGATGCACGCGAGGCGCACGCCGAGGAAATCAGCGCGTGGCTGGCGGCGCATCTGGACTGGGACGCGGGCAACCTGGTGCTGTTCACCTCGCGCGCCAAGCTCGACCGCGTGCTGCAGAAGCTGCCGATCGCGCAGGTGCGCAAGGTGCGCGCGCAGGGCTCGCTGGGCAAGTCGCAGCTGGTCGCCGAACACTGCGCCGAGATCGAGGCGGGCAAAGGCAGCACGCTGTTCGGGCTGGCCTCGTTCGGCGAGGGCCTGGACCTGCCCGGCAAGCTGTGCGAGACGGTGGTGATCACCCAGCTGCCGTTTGCGGTGCCGACCGATCCGGTCGGCGCGACCTACGCCGAGTGGCTGGAATCGCGCGGGCGCAATCCGTTCATCGAGGTGAGCATTCCGGAGGCCACGCGGCTGCTGACGCAGTACTGCGGCCGGCTGATCCGCAATGAAACCGACAGCGGCCGCATCGTGCTGCTGGACCGTCGCGTGGTGACCAAACGCTACGGCAGCGGCATGCTGCGGGCGCTGCCGCCGTTCCGGCAGGTGATCGAGCGTTAGCCGTGCGCACCACGCCAGCGCCCATCATCCGCCTGCGGGATTGCCCATCGATGCCGTGGAAAAACGGCCATGGCAGCACGCGCGAGATAGCCGTCCAGCCGTCCGGCGCCGGCAGCGGCAATTTCCTGTGGCGGGTCAGCCTCGCCGAGGTGGACAGCGCGGCGCCGTTCTCCTGCTTCCCCGGCATCGACCGGCAGATCGTGCTGCTCGACGGCGCCGGCTTCACGATGACGCTGGACGATGGCCGCATGCATGCGCTGGCGACACCGTTCGAGCCGTTCGCGTTCGCCGGCGAGGCGCGCGTGGCGGTGACGCTCGCCGGCGGCCCGACCCGCGACTTCAACCTGATGGTGAACCGCGCGCGGGCTCGCGGCGAACTGGAGGTCTGGCGCGGGCCGGGGCGCTGGATCGCGGGTGCCGGCATCGTGCTGGTGCACGCGGCCCGCGGCGCGATCGACACGCCCGCGGGCCGGCTGCAGATGGGCGACAGCTGGCGCCCCGGCCACGCCGCGACGAGCGCCGTCGTGCTGCCCGAAGGCGCCGTGGCACTGGCCGTGCGGCTGGCGCCGCCGGGCTGATTCCCCGCCTATACTGGCCGCCACCTGCCGCTGCGGAACGAACGCCATGACCCTCCTGATCCTGGGCCTCCTGATCTTCCTCGGGCTGCATTCGCTGCGCATCTTCGCCAGCGCCTGGCGCGACCGCCAGGTGGCGCGGCTGGGCCTGAAGCGCTGGAAGCTGATCTACGCGCTGATCGCGTTGGCAGGCCTGGTGCTGATTTGCTGGGGCTTTTCGCTGGCGCGCCTGCAGCCGGTGCTGTTGTACTCGCCGCCGCCGCTGCTGCGTCACCTCAACGCACTGTTCACCCTGGTCGCCTTCGTGCTGTTCTTCGCCGCCAAGGTGCCGCGCAACCATCTCAAGGCCAGGCTCGGCCACCCGCAAGTGCTGGCGGTGAAGGTGTGGGCGTTCGGTCACTTGCTGGCCATCGGCATGCTGCGCGACGTGCTGCTGTTCGGCAGCTTCCTGCTGTGGGCGGTGGTGCTGTACATCGTCTCGCGCCGGCGCGACCGCCTGGCAGGTACGGTCTACCCGGCCGGCACGCTGAAGGCCGACCTGATCGTGCTGGCGCTGGGCATCGGCGTGTGGCTGCTGTTCGCGTTCTGGCTGCACCTGTGGCTGTTCGGCGTGAACCCGCTGGTCTGAGGCAGGGGTGACAAAAGCCACCTGTGCCGCACCAGGCCGCTGCGCTACAGTCGTATGTGTCTTTCCTGTCCGCGAGGGCCTGACCATGGCCGGTTTTCTGCTTTGGCTGTTGCTGCTGGTGTTCTGCTGGCCGCTCGCGCTGCTGGCCTTGGTGCTGTACCCGATCGTGTGGCTGCTGCTGTTGCCGCTGCGGCTGGTCGGCATCACGGTGAGCGCGGTGTTCGCGTTCCTCGGCGCCCTGCTGATGCTGCCGGCGCGCGTGCTGCGCGGCCGGCCGGTGTGATGGGTCGCTGCGCTTGCATGTAATGCTCGCGGCACCCGCCGCAGGTACCCAGGCCGCATGAAATTGATCGACACGCTGACCCCCTGCCCGTGCGGCAGCCCGGCCGGTTACCCGCAGTGCTGCGGGCCGCTGCACAGCGGCGCCGCGGCGACTTCAGCCACACAGCTGGTGCGCGCCCGCTACAGCGCCTACGTGCTGCTGCGCGAGGACTTCCTGCTGGCAAGCTGGCATGCCGGGACCCGCCCCGCCTCGCTGCGGCTGACCGCGCAGCAGCCGTCGCCCAGCTGGCTGGGGCTGGAGATCCGCCAGCAACGAAGCGACGACGACGAGCACGCCAGCGTCGAGTTTGTCGCCCGTTACCGGCTCGGCGGTGGGCGCGCGCAGCGCCAGCACGAGATCAGCCGCTTCGTGCGCGAAGACGGCCAGTGGTACTACCTCGACGGCGAGCTCAAGCACTGAGCTGCGCCTTGCCATCTGCATCAGCAGCGGGTTGTCCCGTGCATACACCCGGGATCGCGCACCGGCGCAGCGCCCGTCACTCACAGCAGGCGGTTGAGCAACCGGTCCAGCCGGGTGCGATTGAGGCGCCGGAGCTGTTTGCGCACCTCCGCCGGATAGTGGCGCGGGCTTTCCAGCGCGAGGTAGTCGGACAGCCGGGTGGCGTGCCGCTGCAGCGCCGCCCATTCCGCCTGGTGCTGCGCGTGCAGCAGCCGCGACGGATCGCGCAGCAGCAGGCCGTTTTCCAGATCCAGTGCCCACGCACGCGGGTTGAGGTTGTGGCCGGTGAGCAGCGCCACGTCGTCGTCGACGAACAGGCCCTTCAGGTGATAGCTGTTGTCGCCATCGCGCCACAGGTGCAGGTTGAGCTGGCCGCTGGCGATCTGCCGGCGATGCCCCCGCGCGAAGCGACGCAGGTTGTTTTCGTACAGGTATGGCAACAGCCCGATCGTCTTGAACGGCTGTCCCGGCGGAATGTAGAAATCGTTGGCGGTCTTGTCGCCGACCATGATGTCGATGCTGCAGCCGCGCCGCAGCAGCTGGCCGAGCGCCGCCCGCACCGGCTTGGGCAGGTTGAAGTATGGGGTCAGCAGGATCACCCGCTGGCGCGCGCCGCGCAGCAGTGCGAGCACGGTCTCATTGAGCGCATTGTCGCCGCGGCCGAAGCCGAGCAGCGGCGTCACCGCCACCTGCGCCTGGCCCACCGATTCGCGCGGCACGTCGTAGCGGGCTTCCTGCAGTGCTTGGCGGAACTGGCGGATCGGCCCCAGCAGCGTGCGCGTGGCGGGCACCGGCGACTGGTCCAGCCGGCGCACCGCCTCGCTTTCGACAAACTGGCGCTGCACCAGGGCGGCCATCGCATCGGCCAGCCCGCGATGCTGCAGCCGGTGATAGCGATCCAGCCGGTAGCGCCCATGTCGCGCCAGATAGACATCGTTGAGGCTGGCACCGCTGTAGAGCACGCAGTCGTCGATCACCCAGCCCTTCAGGTGCAGCACGCCGAACAGCTCGCGGTTCTGCACCGGCACGCCGTAGATCGCCACTCCCGGGCCCAGCCGCGCGGCGTACTCGCGGTACATGCCCGCATTGCCTTCGCTTTTCTGCTTGCCGATCAGCCCGCGCTGCGCCCGATGCCAGTCCACAAATACCGAAATTTCCAGCGCCGGCTGCCGTGCCCGCGCCGCGTACAGCGCCTCCAGCACCTCGCGGCCGCCCGCGTCATCCTGCAGGTACAGCGTCACGATCACGATGCGCCGCGTGGCCTGCGCGATCAGCTGCAGCAGCGCCTGCCGGAACGCCGCCGGATCGGGCAGCACCTCGATCGCCTGCGCCGGCAGCGCAAATGCCGGCAGCGCCTGCAGCAGGGCCTGCGCCTTCGGCTGGCGCAGCGGCGAAAGGATGCGCCGCGCCAGGCGCGCGGGTGTGGATATCAACGTATTCATGGGCGGCATGCGTATCGGATAGCACACATCATCGCAAGTCACGGCGTGCGGCGCAGGACGCGGCGGCCGCCGTGCGTCGCGCCTCCCGGGTAAGCTGCTCCGACTCCTGCTACCGGTGATCGACCCGATGCCCCTGCCCAGCCCCGCCCACCTGGCCCTGCTTGTCCTCGCCAGCCTGCTCGCCGGCGCGCTCAACGCGGTGGCCGGCGGCGGCAGCTTTCTGACCTTTCCGGCGCTGGTGCTGGCCGGCGTGCCGCCGGTGATCGCCAACGCCACCAGCACGGTGGCGCTGCTGCCGGGCACCTTCGTCAGCGCATGGGCGTATCGGGGCGACATCGGCGCGGCGCGCGGCACCTTGCCGATGACCGCCTTCGTGCTGGTGAGCCTGCTCGGCGGCGCGGCGGGGTCGATCCTGCTGCTGCTGACACCCGAGCAACTGTTCGTGGCGATCGTGCCGTGGCTGCTGCTGTTCGGCACCCTGGTGTTCGCGCTGGGGCGTTCGCTGACCGACATGCTGCGCCGGCACGGGCGTATCGGCGTGTCGGCGCTGGTGGCGACGCAGGCGCTGATCGGCATCTACGGCGGCTACTTCGGCGGCGGCATCGGCATCCTGATGCTGGCGATGCTTGGGCTGTACGGGATGACCGAGATTCATGCCATGAACGGGGTCAAGACGGTGCTCGCCGGCTGCATGAACGTGGTCGCGGCGGCGATCTTCATCGTCGCCCGCGCGGTGTGGTGGCGCGAGGCGCTGATCATGCTGTTCGCGGCGATCGCCGGCGGCTGGGTCGGCCCGGTGCTGGCGCGGCAGGTGGCGCCGGCACGGCTGCGGCAGTTCGTGGTGATGGTCGGGCTGGCGATGACGGCGTGGTTCTTCACGCGCGGCTGAGCGGCGCTCACCGGCGCAAGGCGCGCGCGGGCGCGTTGCGCTTTCAGTCGCTGGCCGGAAGGCTCAACCGCCGTGCACCGGGAAGGTCTGCGCGCTGCCGGAGGTGGAAGTGGGCGCGGCCGGGGCGCGGCTCGGCGCAACCGTGTGAGTGCCACAGACGTAGGCGCCCCATGCCTGCGAGCCGTCGACCGGGTCGGCCAGCGGCTTGACCGTGTCGGCATGCATCTGCGCCGCGGAGTTGCGCGCCATCACCTCCAGCTCGTCGCGCACGGTGATGTTGTTGCGGTCGACCGGGCCGACGTGATCCATCACCGAGACGGTGACTTTGCCCAGATCGCGGCAGCCGGAGACATCGCCATTCCACGCCGTGCGCACGTTGCGCGCGGCCGGATCGAGGGTGATACCCCAGCTGCAGGCACCAAGCAGCAGTACGGGAACGAGCAACAGCAGGGTCTTGCGCATGGGTGGCTCCGCAGCTTCAACTTGAAGGAATGGTCGGTATTTCAGGCCGTGGCGTTGTTGGCCCAGTCGCCATCGTAGCGCGCTGACAGCAGCGCGTCCGCTGCCTGTCCAACCGCCGTTGGCCGATCGCGCCCCAAACGCCAGCGCGCTGCCGCCCGATGGCGTGCGGTGCCCATGTCGGCCAGGCTGAGGGCGGCGCGTTTGGCGCAACCGTGTGCAGGCACGCGATAATCGGCGGATGCTGCACGTCATCCTGTTCCGCCCCGAGATCCCGCCGAACACCGGCAACGTGATTCGCCTGTGTGCGAACACCGGCGCGGCGCTGCACCTGATCCGGCCGCTCGGCTTCGCGCTCGACGACGCGCGCCTGCGCCGGGCCGGGCTGGATTACCACGAGTACGCGCGCATCGCGCTGCATGACGATCTGGCCGGCTGCCTCGCGGCCATCGGTGCGCCGCGCGTGTTCGCCTTCACCACCCGCGGCCGGGTGGCCCACGTCGAGGCGCGCTTTGCCGCCGGCGACGCGTTGCTGTTCGGCCGCGAAACCGCGGGACTGCCGGAGGACGTGCTGCAGACGATCCCCGCCGGCCAGCGGCTGCGCCTGCCGATGTGCGCGGACAGCCGCAGCCTGAATCTGTCCAACACGGTGGCGGTGGCCGTGTATGAGGCCTGGCGCCAGCTCGGCTTCGCCGGCGCCGCGGGTCGCTGACGCATGATGGGCCGACGCCGGCGGGCTACAATCGGCGGATGAATGCCGTCACCCCCAACTCCTGGCTGCCGCAGCCGCTGCGCAAACTGGCCGGACGCGCGCTGGAAACCGCGCTGAACCACACGCTGTCGCTCGATCCGGACACGCAGCAGAAGCTCGCCGCGCTGAACGGCCGCAGCGTGCAGCTGCACCTGCGCGGGCCGGAAATTGCGCTGGCGATCAGCGTGGCCGACGGCCGCCTGCAGGTGGAGCCGCCCGACGAAAAGCCGGCAGCCGAAGGCAGCCAGCTGCGCGTGGCCGCCACGCCCGGCAGCCTGCTGGCGATGCTGTTCCGCCGCGACGAGGACGGCATCGCGCCGGGCAAGGTGGAGATCGCCGGCGACGCCGAGCTGGCACGCCGACTGGAGAAGCTCGCCAGCCGCTTCGCGCCGGATTTCGAGGAGGCTTTCGCGCGGACCTTCGGCGACGTGCTCGGCGTGCCGCTGGCGCGGGCGTTCCGCAGCGGTCTCGGCCATCTGCGCGAGAGCGCCGCGCACCTCACCGAGGATGGCGCCGACTGGCTGCGCGAGGAAGCGCGCATCGCGCTGGCGCCGGGCGAGGTCGAGGAATTTCTGGACGGCGTGGATCAGCTGCGCGAGCGCAGCGAACGGCTGGAAGCGCGGCTTGGGCGTCTCGCCCGGCGCCTGCAGGGCAACGCCGCGTGACGCCGCTGAAGGTGGTGCCGCGCCTGCTGCGGGTGGCCGCGGTGCTGCTGGCGTACCGGCTCGACGAGCTGATCGACGCCGCCCATCTGTTCCGTCCGCTGAAGCTGCTGCGGCCGCTGCTGCCGCGGCCGCAGGTGGACATGAGCGCGCTGCCGCGCGGCGAGCGGCTGCGGCTGGCGCTGACCGAGCTGGGGCCGATCTTCGTCAAGGCCGGCCAGGTGCTGTCGACCCGCCGCGACCTGGTGCCGGCCGACATCGCCGATCAGCTGTCGCTGCTGCAGGATCAGGTGGCGCCGTTCCCCGGCCGCGCGGCGCGCGCGATCGTCGAGCGCGAGCTCAAATCGCCGATCGGCCAGCTGTACGCCAGCTTCGACGAGACGCCGCTGGCATCCGCCTCGATCGCGCAGGTGCACGCGGCCACCCTGCACGACGGCCGCGCGGTGGTGGTGAAGGTGCTGCGGCCGGGCATCGCCGCGCGCATCGCCCGCGATGTGCGGCTGCTGCGCTCGCTCGGCGAGCTGGCGCAGCGCTGGCACCCGCACGCCGACAAGATCCGCCCGCTGGAGGTGGTGGCCGAAGTCGAGAAGATGCTGGAGAACGAGCTGGACCTGCAGCGCGAGGGCGCCAGTGCCAGCCTGCTCAAGCGCAACTTCGCCAGCGGCGTGGACATGTACGTGCCCGCCGTGGAGTGGGAGCTGACCACCGAAGGCGTGCTGACGCTGGAGCGCGTCTACGGCGTGAGCTGCGACGACATCGCCGCCATCGACGCCGCCGGCATCGACCGCAAGGCGCTCGCCGTGAAGGGCGTGCGGGTGTTCTACGAGCAGGTGTTCCGCGACAACTTCTTCCACGCCGATGCGCACCCGGGCAACGTCTGGGTGGACTTGGCGCGGCGCGAGGAACCGCGCTTCATCGCGCTCGATTTCGGCATCATGGGCTCGCTGCCCGAAGCCGACCAGTACTGGCTGGCGCAGAACTTCATCGCGCTGTTCGAGCGCGATTACCAGCGCATCGCCCAGCTGCACATCGACGCCGGCTGGATGCCGGCGAACATCCGCATCGACGAGCTCACTGCCGCCGTGCGCACGGTGTGCGAGCCCTATTTCTCCCGCCCGCTGGCGCAGATCTCGCTGGCCGAGCTGGTGGTGAAGCTGTTCCGCACCGCGCAGCGCTTCGAGCTGACGCTGCAGCCGCAGCTGATCCTGCTGCAGAAGACCCTGCTGAACATCGAAGGCGTCGGCCGCATGCTGGATCCGCAGATCGACATCTGGGCGGTGGCGCATCCGGTGCTGCAACGCATCCTGCGCCAGCGCTACAGCCCGCTGCACACCCTGCGTGACATGCGCCAGCGGCTGCCGGCATGGCTGCACAACGCGCCGCAGCTGCCGGAGCTGCTGCGCGACGCGCTGCGCCAGCTCGCCCGCGGCGAGCAGCGCGCGCTGAGCGATCCGCAGGCGCTCGCGCAGCAGCGCGAGGATGCCCGCCGGCAGCGCCAGCTGCTCGCCGGGAGCCTGCTCGGCAGCACGCTGCTGCTCGTGGCCACGCTGCTGTGGACGCTGGCGCCGCCGCAGCGCGGCTGGCCCAGCCTGCTGATCGCGGGCGCCGGGCTGCTGGCCTTCGGCCTCGGCTGGCCGCGCCGGCAGCGCTGAGCGGAATCCTCTTGAACGCGCGACCTGCCGCCGCCGTATCTTCGCGTTCCAGCGCAGCCAGCCGGCTGCCGCGGAGTTCGCCATGCGCGTGAACAAGTACATCAGCGAGGCGGGCCTGTGCTCGCGCCGCGAGGCGGACGAACTGCTGCTGGCCGGCCGCGTCAGCATCAACGGCGCGATCGTCGGCACCGGCGCCAAGGCGCTGGACGGCGACGAGGTGCGGGTGGACGGCGACGTGGTGCGCATGCGTACGCTGGCCGCCACGCCGGCGGCGAAGAAGGCCGTCTACATCGCACTGAACAAGCCGGTCGGCATCACCTGCACCACCGAGAAGGACGTCGATGGCAACATCATCGACTTCGTCGACCATCCGCAGCGGATCTTCCCGATCGGCCGGCTCGACAAGGATTCCGAAGGGCTGATCCTGCTCACCAGCAACGGCGACATCGTCAACGAGATCCTGCGCTCGGAGAACCGGCACGAGAAGGAATACCTGGTCGGCGTGAACAAGACGGTCACCGACGAGTTCCTCGCCGGCATGGCGCGCGGCGTGCGCATCCACGGCCAGCAGACGCTGCCGTGCCGGGTGCGACGGATCGCCCGGTTCGGCTTCTCGATCGTGCTGACCCAGGGCCTGAACCGGCAGATCCGCCTGATGGCGGCCGCGTTCGACTACCGCGTGACCCAGCTGCGCCGCGTGCGTATCGACAACGTGCGGCTCGGCCATCTGAAAATCGGCCAGTGGCGCAACCTCACCGAGGCCGAGCTGAAAGGCCTGCTACCCGACCGCACGCAGTGGTGAGCATTCGCGTGTAGGAGCGCACCCTGTGCGCGAATGCTTTTCGCTCCGATCGACACCAGAGCCATCGCGCACAGGCTGCGCTCCTACGCGCGGCTGCTGTCAAGCGGCCGGCAGGCTCTGCAGATCCCAGCGCGGATACACCTGCACCGAGGCGTCCTGCTGCTGGCCGCTGGCGAGCCGGATCGCGCCGGCCAGCGCGATCATCGCGCCGTTGTCGGTGCAGAAATCCAGCCGCGGGAAATACGCGCGGAAGCCATCCTTGACGCCGGCCGCGGCCAGCTCGCTGCGCAGGCGCCGGTTGGCGCCGACGCCACCGGCGATCACCAGCCTCGAGGTGCCGCTGGCCTGCAGCGCGCGGCGGCACTTGATGATCAGCGTGTCGACGATCGCCTCCTCGAACGCGCGGGCGATATCGGCGCGGGTCGGCCCGCTCTGATCGGACTGCTGCCAGGCCAGCAGCACCTGGGTCTTCAGGCCGGAAAAGCTGAAGTCCAGCCCCGGCCGGTCGGTCATCGGTCTGGAGAAGCGGAACGCGCCCGCGCGGCCCTGCTCAGCCAGCTTCGCCAGCGCCGGACCTCCGGGGTACGGCAGGCCCATCAGCTTGGCGGTCTTGTCGAACGCCTCGCCGGCGGCGTCGTCCAGCGTGTCGCCGAGTATCGTGTACTGGCCGATCGCCTTGACCTCGACCAGCATCGAATGGCCGCCACTGACCAGCAGCGCCACGAACGGCGGCTGCGGCGGGTCGTCCTCCAGCAGCGGCGCCAGCAGGTGGCCTTCCATGTGATGCACGCCGATGGCCGGCACGCCCAGCGCCCAAGCCAGCGCGCGCCCGGCCGCGGCGCCCACCAGCAGCGCGCCGACCAGGCCGGGGCCGGCGGCATAGGCCACCCCGCCCAGATCCTGGACGCTGAGGCCGGCCTCGGCCAGCGCCTGGCGGATCAGCGGCAGCAGCTTGCGCACGTGGTCGCGGCTGGCCAGCTCCGGCACCACGCCACCGTAGTCGGCGTGCAGCTTGATCTGGCTGTACAAGGTGTGGGCCAGCAGGCCGCGACCCGGGGCGTCCGGCTGCCAGCGCAGCAGCGCCACGCCGGTTTCGTCGCAGGAGGTCTCGATGCCCAGCACCGGTCGGTTGCGGGCGGCCTTTGAAAATTCTGTGTTATCCACGGTACAATTCGCGGCTCACCACATTTGACTGTCCCGCAAGAGCGGGCAGATTACCACTCGGAGTTTCCATGCCCAACGTAAAAGTTCGCGAGAACGAGCCGTTCGAGATTGCTCTGCGTCGTTTCAAGCGTACCTGCGAAAAGGCCGGCGTGCTCGCTGAAACGCGCAAGCGCGAGTTCTACGAAAAGCCCACCCAGGAGCGCAAGCGCAAGCGCGCTGCCGCGGTGAAGCGCCACCTGCGCCGCCTGTCGCGCGACGTCTCGCGCAAGACCCGCCTGTACTGAGTTTCCCGGTTCGCGCGGCGCCAAGCGCGCCGCGCACCGCCCGGGAATGGCGGCTGGCGCGGGGTCTCGCAGCCACCGCAAGCACGTCGGATCGCAAGGCCGGTGTTGTCCCAGGGACAACGCCGGCCTTGTCGTTTCCGTAGAATGGGTTTCTCCGGTTTGACGAGGTTCCGCGCATGACGCTCAGGCAGCAGCTCACTGAAGACATGAAGACCGCCATGCGCGCCGGCGACAAGCATAGGCTGGGGGTGATCCGGCTGATGCTGGCTGCGGTCAAGCAGCGCGAGGTGGACGAGCGCATCGAACTGGACGACGTGCAGGTGCTGGTCACGCTGGAGAAGATGCTCAAGCAGCGGCGCGATTCGGTCAGCCAGTTCGACGCCGCCGGCCGCGAGGATTTGTCCGCGATCGAGCGCGCCGAGATGCAGGTGATCGAAACCTACCTGCCGACCAAGCTGGACGAAGCGGAGATCGACGCGCTGGTGGCCGCGGCGATCGCCAGCACCGGCGCCAGCTCGCCGCGCGACATGGGCAAGGTAGTGGCCGCGGTGAAGGAAAAGGCCGCAGGTCGCGCCGATATGGCCATCGTCTCGGCCAAGGTCAAGGCGCGGCTGGCCGGCTGAGCCATCCGGCCAGGCAGGAGCGATCGAGCGCACTGCGGCTGATGCATTCCCTTCACGCCGCGGCTCCGAGAATGCGTCCCTTCACCCGCCCGGCCGCTGCGGCCAGGCACCTCCAGGGGAACCTGCCATGCTGAAGTGGGCCATCATTTTCGCCATCATCTCGCTGGTTACCGGCCTGCTCGGTTTCCGCGGCGTCTCCGGCGCCACCGGCACCATCGCCAAGGTGCTGTTCGCGATCTTCCTGGTCCTGTTCGTGCTGGCGGTGTTGGCGGTGATCGGGGTGTTCCACATCCTGTAGCGGCAGCGGCGTCGGGTAGACTGGGGCGCTTATGCGCGGCCTGATTCCCGACAGCTTCATTGACGAACTGCTCGCCCGCGTCGACATCGTCGACGTGATCGAGCGGCGGGTGCCGCTGAAGAAGGCCGGGCGCGAGTGGACCGCCTGCTGCCCGTTCCACAGCGAGCGCACGCCGTCGTTCTACGTCAGCCCGGCCAAGCAGTTCTTCCACTGCTTCGGCTGCGGCGCGCACGGCAGCGCGGTGAAGTTCCTGATGGACTACGAGCGGCTGGAGTTTCCCGACGCGGTCGAGGAGCTGGCACAGACGGTGGGCCTGAAAGTGCCCCGCGAAGGCGGCCGCGAGGCCGCGCCGCGCGAGGACAAGACCGACCTGTATGCGCTGCTGGACGGCGCCGCCGGTTGGTACCAGGGTGAACTGCCGCGCAGCGCCGAAGCGCAGGCGTACTGCAGGAAGCGCGGGCTGGATGCGACGACCATCGCGCGCTTCCGCATCGGCTGGGCGCCGGCTGGCTACGACGGGGTGATCAAGGCGCTTGGCAACACGCCGCGCCGGATGGAGCTGCTGACCGAGGCCGGCATGATTGCCAGCGGCGAGCGTGGCGGCAAATACGACCGCTTCCGCGAGCGGCTGATGTTCCCGATCCTTGACCGCCGCGGCCGGGTGATCGCGTTCGGCGGCCGGATCATCGCCAGCGCGCCGGCTGCGCAAGCCGCTCAGGCGGCGACCGACGCCGCACCAGCCGGCAGCGCCCCGAAATACCTCAACTCGCCCGAGACACCGCTGTTCCACAAGGGCCGCGAGCTGTTTGCGCTGTGGCAGGTGAAGCAGGCCAACCCGAGCCTGGCGCGCATCGTCGTCGTCGAGGGCTACATGGACGTGATCGCGCTGCACCAGGCCGGGCTGCCGATCGCGGTGGCCACGCTGGGCACGGCGACCACGCCGGAGCACGCCGAGGTGCTGTTTCGCGCCGCACCGGATGTGGTGTTCTGCTTCGACGGCGATCGCGCCGGCCGCGCCGCCGCTTGGAAGGCGCTGGAATCGGCACTGCCGCGCCTGCGCGACGGCCGCCAGGCGTATTTCCTGTTCCTGCCCGACGGCGAGGATCCGGATTCGCTGGTGCGCAAGGAAGGCAAGGACGGCTTCGAGCAGCGCCTGCGCGCGGCGATGCCGCTGTCGGAGTATTTCTTCGGCGAGCTGTCGCGCGACGTGGAGATGGGCAGCCTCGACGGCCGCGCGCGACTGGCCGAGCGGGCGCGGCCGCTGCTGGCGAAGCTGCCCGATGGCGCGTTCCGCGACCTGATGGCGCAGGAGCTGGAAAAGCGCAGCGGCGCGCGTGCCCTGCTGCCGGCCGACCCGGCCGCACGCCGGGCGCTGCAGCGCCCGGTGGCGGTGCAGCGCAGCCTGGTGCGCAGCGCGATCTCGCTGCTGCTGGCGCAGCCGGGCATGGCCGATCAGGTAGACAAGCCCTACCGCTTCCTGCGCTTCGACAAGCCGGGCGTGGAACTGCTTGCCGAGCTGCTGGATCTGGCGCGCGCGCGCCCGGGTATCCATCCGGCGACCCTGGTGGAGCAATTCGCCGAACGGCCGGAGTATCCGTCGCTGCAGAAGCTGCTGGCGGCGCTGTCGGTGGGCGAACCGGAGTTGCAGCGCACCGAGTTTTTCGATGCGCTGGCGCGGATGGAGGCCCAGGCGATCACCCAGCGCCGCGCCGCGCTCACCGCCAAGAGTCGCGAGGGCACCCTGGATGGCGCCGAAAAGGCCGAGCTGCGCGAGCTGCTGGCGGCACACGGCAAGCCGCAGGTCAGTGCGGGATAAGGCTGCTGCGCGCAGCCCGGCGCCCACGCACATCGGCCGAACGACGACTATGGGATCATGCACCCCCTGCCGTTTGCGGCGGGACTGGCGCAGCGACCAGGGATACCGATGGACCTGCTTGAACGACTGATCACCATTTTCACCGAGAACGGCTACGTGGCGGTGTTCATCGCGCTGATGATCTGCGGCGCCGGCCTGCCGCTGCCGGAGGACATCACGCTGGTGGCGGGCGGCGTGATTGCCGGGCTCGGCTACGCCAACGTGCATGCGATGTTCGCGCTGGCGATGTTCGGCGTGCTGCTCGGCGACTGCGCGATCTTCCTGCTCGGCCATCACTACGGCGCGCGGATGCTGAAATGGCGGCTGGTGGCGCGCGTGCTGACGCCGTCGCGCTACGCCATGGTGCAGGAAAAGTTTGTACGCTACGGCAACCGCATGCTGTTCATCGCCCGCTTCCTGCCGGGCATGCGCACCACCGTCTACCTCACCGCCGGCACCAGCCACCGGGTGTCGTTCCTGCGCTTCCTGCTGATCGACGGGCTGGCCGCGCTGATCAGCGTGCCGTTCTGGGTCTATCTCGGCTACTTCGGCGCGAACAACCACGCCTGGCTGGAGAAATGGGTGCGCCGCGGCCAGGGCAGCCTGTGGGCGCTGGTCGGCCTGCTGCTGCTGGCCCTGCTGGTGCTGTGGTGGCGCCACCGCCGCCCGGCATGCCGCTCCACCAACGTGGAATGAGCGCCGTGCGTCACAGCCAGCGCCCGTAGCGGCGCATGTAGACCAGCTTGACCAGCTGGGTCAGCACCGCGTAGGTCAGCACGGTCAGCGCGATCCAGCCGAAGAACGCCGCCGGCAGCGTGGTCATGCCGATCTTGCCGCCGATGTCGGTATAGGGCACCAGCAGGCCGATCAGGATGATCGCGGTGGTTAGCGCCAGCACCGGCGCCGCCGCCACGCTTTGCAGGAAAGGGATCCGCCGCGTGCGGATCATGTGCACGATCAGCGTCTGCGTCAGCAGGCTCTCGATGAACCAGCCAGACTGGAACAGCGACTGATGCGCGCTGGAGTTGGCGCCGAACACGTACCACAGCAGCACAAAGGTGGTGATGTCGAAGATCGAGCTGACCGGGCCGATCCACACCATGAAGCGGCCGATGTCGCCGGCGTCCCAACGACGAGGCTTGCGCAGGTAATCATCGTCCATGCGGTCGAACGGAATCGACAGCTGCGAGATGTCGTACAGCAGATTCAGCACCAGGATCTGCAGCGGCAGCAGCGGCAGGAACGGCAGGAACACGCTGGCTACCAGCATGCTGAACACATTGCCGAAGTTCGAGCTGGCGGTCATCTTGATGTACTTGATGATGTTGCCGAAGGTGATCCGCCCCTCGATCACGCCCTCCTCCAGCACCATCAGGTTCTTTTCCAGCAGGATGATGTCGGCCGACTCCTTGGCGATGTCGGTGGCGGTGTCCACCGAGATGCCGACATCGGCGTCGTGCAGCGCCGGCGCGTCGTTGATGCCGTCGCCTAGAAAGCCCACCGTGTGCCCCAGCCGCTGCAGCGAGCGCACCACCCGCGCCTTCTGCAGCGGCGACATCTTGGCGAACACGGTGACCCGCGCCACCAGCGCGTCGAGCGCGGCGTCGTCGAGCGGTTCGATGTCGCGACCCTGCACCGAATGGGTGACGTCCAGCCCGACCTCGCGGCAGATCTTGCGGGTCACCGCCTCGTTGTCGCCGGTGATCACCTTGACCTCGACGCCGTGGTGGTTCAGCGCGCGGATCGCGGTGGCGGCCGAGTCCTTCGGCGGATCGAGAAACGCCAGGCAGCCGACCGCGATCAGGCCGCTCTCGTCGGCCACGCTGTACGGGCGCTCGTGCTCCGGCTCGCGCTGAATCGCCACCACCAGCACGCGCAGGCCGTCCTCGTTGAGCCGATGGGTCATCGCTTTGATCTCGCGCCGGCGCGCGTCGGTCATCGGCTCGATCACCTCGCCGATGCGGGCGAACGCGCAGGTCGCCAGCATCTCCTCGACCGCGCCCTTGCAGATCAGCAGGTGCTCGCCGCTGCCGTCGGTGACCACCACCGACATGCGCCGGCGCTGGAAGTCGAACGGGATCTCGTCGACCACGCGGTAGCGCATGGCCGCCGACTCCAGCTTGCGATGCTCCAGCACCGCCTTGTCCATCAGGTTTTTCAGGCCAGTCTGGAAGCGGCTGTTGAGGTAGCCGTATTCCAGCGCCTCGTCGGACTCTTCGCCATCCAGATCGAGATGGCGCTCCAGCACGATCTTGTCCAGCGTCAGCGTGCCGGTCTTGTCGGTGCACAGCACGTCCATCGCGCCGAAGTTCTGGATCGCGTTGAGCCGCTTCACCACCACCTTACGCCGGGACATCGCCAGCGCGCCCTTGGCCAGGTTGGCGGTGACGATCAGCGGCAGCATCTCCGGCGTCAGCCCCACCGCCACCGACAGCGCGAACAGGAACGCCTCCAGCCAGTTGTGCTTGCCGAAGCCCTGGATCAGGAACACCACCGGCACCATCACTGCCATGAAGCGGATCAGCAGCCAGCTGACGCTGTTGACGCCGCGGTCGAAGCTGGTCTGCACGCGCTGGCCGGACATGCTGTGCGCCAGCGAGCCGAGGTAGCTGCGCGCGCCGGCCGCCACTACCACGGCGCTGGCGGTGCCGCTGACCACGTTGGTGCCCATGTAGCACACGGTTGGCAGATCGAGCGGGTTGTCGTACGCGTGGGCCTCGCCCTGCTGCTGCGCCGGCACGCGCGCCGGGGCGGATTTTTCCACCGGCAGCGATTCGCCGGTGAGGATCGCCTGGCTGATGAACAGATCCTTCGCCGTGAGCAGGCGCAGATCGGCCGGCACCATGTCGCCGGCGCCCAGATGCACGATGTCGCCGGCCACCAGCTCGACCACCGGCACTTCGACCTGCTCGCTGTGGCCGTCGGAGGCGCGCCGCGTCACCGTGGCGGTATTGCGCACCATCGCCTTGAGCTTTTCGGCGGCGCGCGTGGAGCGGTATTCCTGGCTGAAGCTCAGCAGCACGCTGACGCCCACCATCACCGCGATGATGATGGGACCGGTGAGGTCACTGTCGTCGGTGGCCAGTTCCACTCCGGCCAGCACCAGCAGCACGATGATGAACGGGTTCTTGAACGCGCGCAGCAGCTGCAGCGTCCAGTGCGGCGGCTTCTCGTGCGAGACCTCGTTGGGACCGTCGCGGTGCAGGCGTTCCTCGATCTGCTGCTCGTCGAGGCCGTGGGCGCCGGTGTCCAGCGCGGCCAGCAGCTCATCGTTCGGGCGGAACGCCTCCTGCGCGGCGGCGGCGCGCACCACCGCGGCAGCCTTGCCGCTCGCCTTGCCCGCCAGGGCCTGCAGGGGTTGCTTGATCATGATCCGCTTCCGTGAAAGATACTGGCTGCCATTCGCACGGATCGATGGAATCAGTCCGCGCGCCGCTGCGCCAACGAGGGAGATGGCCGTCTGGATGGCCATGCCGCGGGTCGCCATGGCGGCGGCCAGTCATTGCGTGACACGGCCACGTCGCTCACTGGTTGGCGGCTCGCGCGCCGGGCATGGCGGCAGGCGCCGACCGCGCGCTGCGGCCGTGCGCCTGCGGGCGCAGCTCTACCACGTTGCCGGCGGACTGGCTGCGCGGTGCCGGCACCGTCACGGTATAGCAACGGCGCCCAGCATCGCGCCCGCCGCCAAGCAGACGGCGCAGCGCGCGCCACAGGGGAAAATCGCGAAGGAGTTTCATCGGCCCATCTCCTCGTAACGACGCCATGGGCGTCGTCAGGGGTGGGCCGGACTTTCCCTAGCCGGGGAAAGCACCAGCCGACCGCAGGCGGTCGCCGCAGGCGTTCAGTTTGTTATGCGGCGCCGGCATCCGAAGCGAGCGGATGTCGACGTTGCGACTAGGGTAAACGTCCATATGCCTTGGTTTGTCAGGACTGGGAGCTGGATGGTGCAGGGCACCACACAACTTGTGTATTTTGCGGTGCGGGCGCGGCGGAGTCAACGCCAAATGGCGCTGCGATGGCGTCGCTCAGAGGATGGGCCGGAATTGCAGGCCCTGATGCGCCATCGGTGCGGCCAGCCAGTGGTCGGCCAGCAGGAAGGCGAACAGCGCCATCAGGTACACGATGGAGTAGTTGAACACCTTCATCGCAAACAGCTCGTCCGGCGGACGCAGCAGCCGCACCGCGTAATAGAGGAAGCCCGCGCCGAGCACCAGCGCGCCGCCCAGGTAGATCAGCCCGCTCATGCCGGTCAGCGCCGGCAGCAGGGTCACCAGCACCAGCAGCACGGTGTAGTAGAAAACGTGCCAGCGCGTGTAGACCACGCCGTGGGTGACCGGCAGCATCGGCACCTGCGCGCGCGCGTAATCGTCGCGGCGAAAGATCGCCAGCGCCCAGAAATGCGGCGGCGTCCACACGAAGATGATCAGGCACAGCTGCAGCGCAAACGGATGCAGCGCACCGGTCACCGCGGTCCAGCCCAGCACCGGCGGGATCGCGCCGGCAAGACCGCCGATCACGATGTTCTGCGGCGTGGCCCGCTTGAGGTAGGCGGTATACACCAGCGCATAGCCGATCAGCCCGCCGAAGGTGAGCACGGCGGTCAGCACGTTCACCAGCAGCGCCAGCACCAGCATCGACAGCGCGCCCAACGCGATCGCGAACACCAGCACCTGCCGCGCAGTGAGCGTGCCGGTGGCCAGCGGACGCCGCGCGGTGCGCGCCATCAGCTTGTCGATGCGCTCGTCGATCAGGTGATTGAAGGCAGCCGCCGAGCCCGAGGCCATCCAAATACCGAGCGTGCCGAACACCAGCGCGCGCCACGGCGGCATGCCGGGTACCGCCAGGAACATGCCGATCACCGCACAGAACACCAGCAGCGCGACGACGCGCGGCTTGGTCAGTTGCAGGTACTCGCGCAGCAGCAGCATCTCAGCGCCGCCCCTGCGACAGGAACATCGTCCCGTCATGCCGCTGCTGCGTGCGCGCCAGCGTCGCCAGCAGGGTGAACAGCAGCACCGCGGCACCGCCGTTGTGCGCCGTGGCCACCAGCAAGGGCAGTCCGAACACCACGTTGCTGATGCCCAGCAGCACCTGGCACACCAGCGCCAGCGCGATCGCCAGGCCATAACCGTGCAGGCCGCGGCGGGATGCCTTGAAGGCGAGCCAGCCGAGGTAGCAGAACAGCACCAGCGCGCCCAGTCGGTGCACGATCTGGATCGCGCTGCGCGCGGCCATGTCCAGCACGCCGCCCTCGTAGCTCACTCCGATGCTGCGCCACAGCACGAAACCCTGGTGGAAATCGGTCGGCGGCAGCCACTGGCCCTGGCACTGCGGAAACGCCGCCGGGCCGTAGCCACAGGCCAGCGCCGCGTAGTTGGCCGAGGTCCAGCCGCCCAGCGCAATCTGGCCGAACAGCAGCACCAGGCCGAGCACCACCAGCCGACGCAGGTCGGCCATGCGATCGTCGGCAGCACCCACGCCGGCAAAGCGCAGCGCGGCATACGCCAGCAGCGCAAACGTGGCCATGCCGCCGAGCAGGTGGCCCATCACTACCAGCGGCTTCAGCAGCAGCGTCACCGTCCACATGCCGAGCATCGCCTGGAAGATGATCACCGCCAGCACCAGCACGCTGATCTTCCACGCGCCCGGGCTTTTCAATCTGATCGCCGTCAGCAGCGGCAACGCGATGGCGCAGGCAGCCAGCAGCGACGACCAGCGGTGCTCGCCCTGGATGTACAGGCTCACCCCTGCCACCGCGAGCGCCGCACCGGCCAGCACCGCGGCGCGCGCGCCGCGGCTGCGCCAGCTGGCCAGCAGCGCCAGCACCAGCACCAGCACGCCGAGCGTACCGGCGAGGAAACGGTGCACCTGCTCGCGCCAGGCCTTGTGCGCCTCGTATGGGCGATCCGGATAGGCCGCATCGGCATGCGCCACCGCCTGCGCATGCTGCGGCCAGGTGACCTGGCCGTAGCAGGTCGGCCAGTCCGGGCAGGACAGCCCGGCGTTGGACAGCCGCACGAATGCACCGAACATCACCAGGCCAAGCGCGAACACCGCCGCCAGCAGCGACAGCCCGCGCAGAACTCTCAGGGAACGGGACGACATCAGCGGATCACCTTCTGCAGATCGCGGAGCAAGCCGGCCGGATCGAAGCCAGCCGGGTACAGTGACAGGGCGGTGCCATTGGATTCCACCAGCACGGCGCTGACGCTGTCCGGCGCGGCAGGCCGGTAGCTGGCCAGCCGGCCGTCGACATCCTGGCCCAGCTGCCAGTAGTTCTGCATCGTGGTGCGCGCGCCGGCGTCCGCCGGCGGCGTACCCAGGTAGAGCAGGCGCAGGCGCGACTGGTTGCGGTTGAGCATCACGCGCGCCTTGGCCATCGCGGTCAACGCCTGCAAGCAGTGGCTGGCGCAGTCGGGGCCGGCCAGCGCCACCAGCGTCATGCGCGGCTTGCTTTCGCGCCACGCATAGTCGCTGCCGTCGGCCAGCTTCACGCGCAGCTGCTCGCTCACGAAATTGCGCTGCGGCAGGATCGGCAGCCCGTTGCCCTTGGCTCCGGGCTGCCAGCCGGCCAGTGTGAGCAGGCCGGCGGCGAGCATCGGCGCGGCGAACACCAGCACGATCAGCAGCAGGAACAGCCGGCTCTTGCGCAATGACTTGGGGTCAACCGTATTCATCGGGGGTCATCTGTTTTCGGGGTAGAGGCTTGGCGTGGCCTGCGTTTGCGATGCAGCACCAGCAGGATCACCACCGCCGCCACCGCGAAGGAAAACCACTGGAACGCATAAGCGCGGTGCCGTGCCGGCGGCATCGAGGAAAAATCCAGCGTATGCACGCGCACATAGCCCGAGGTCGGATCGGCGTCCAGCTGCAGCGTACGTGGATACAGCGGGCGACCGAGATCGCGCGCCACTTCCGCCGGATCCAGGAAGATGCTGCTCTTGGGCCAGCGCGTCTGCCGCGCCAGCGCATCGCCGCCCATCTCGAAGCCCGGCGAAGGCGGCGGCGCATACAGGCCCTGCAGGCTGACGTCGCCGCCCGGCAACGGCGGCAGCGCCGGCGTCGCGCCGCTGCCATTGCCAGGCACGAAGCCCAGGTCCACCAGCAGCAGGCGCGGGGAATCGCGCCACACGAACGGCGCGAACACCTCCACGCCGCCGCGCTCATCGTGATTGGGGTTGTCCAGCAGATAGACGCGATCGGCCAGGTAATGGCCCCGCAGCCGCACGCGCGGGTAGCGGTTCACCGGCGGTTTGGTAGCCACGCCGGCGAAGTCCTGCACGGGCGCGTGCGCCGATGCGGTATACCGCCGCATGAGCGCATCCTTGAAGTCGGCACGATGCAGCTGCCAGTAGCCCAGGCGCACAAACAGCAACGCTCCGGCCACCGTCAGCAGCAGCGCCCACCAGGACGGGCGGCGAAAGCCGCTCACGCCGGATCCCCGCCGGTGATCGCTATACTGCATGCGTCGAAATGGATCGGATCAATCACGTGGAAACCGTCTACAAATATGCGCTGGTGGGGTTGCTGCTGGTGGTGATCTTCAGCCTCGGCCAGGCGCTGTACTTCATGATGACCGACAAGGACAACGACAGGCGCACCGTGTGGGCCTTGACCCGCCGGATCGGCCTGTCGCTGCTGCTGATCGCGATGGTCGCGCTGGGCATCTGGATGGGCTGGCTGCATCCGCACGGCGTCGGCCAGTGATTGGCCCCGGCGCGCCCCGCGGCTGCGGCGCACTCGCCGCAAATCGATCCGCATGAGCGCCGCCCGGCAGACCCTCTGATCAACGTCATGCGCCCGCGACGCCGCAGGTTCCTGCACAGCAAGAAGCCCGCCATCAGCGGGCTTCTTGCTGTGCGCCCGTGCGCTGGCGCTCAAAGAATGTAAACGAACATGAACAGGGCGAGCCAGACCACATCGACGAAATGCCAGTACCACGCCACTGCCTCGAAGCCGAAGTGGTGATCCTTGTTGAAGTGGCCCTTCAGCACGCGGAACCAGATCACGGCCAGCATGATCGTGCCCAGCGTCACATGCAGGCCGTGAAAGCCGGTCAGCAGGAAGAAGGTGGCGCCGTAGACGCCGCTGTGCAGGGTCAGGTTCAGCTCGCGATAGGCCTCGATGTACTCGTGCGCCTGGAAGTTCAGGAACAGCGCGCCGAGCAGCACGGTCAAGCCGAGAAACACCAGGATCTTGCCGCGATGACCGGCGCGCAGCGCATGGTGCGCGATCGTCACGGTGACGCTGGAGCTGAGCAGGATCAGCGTGTTCAGCAGCGGCAGGCCCCAGGCCGCCACGGTATGGAACGCCCCACCGACATGCTGCGGACCGTTGCCGCCATCGGCGCCCCACGAGGCGGCGTAGTGGCTCCACAGAAACTCGTGGGTCAACACACCGCGGCCCTCACCGCCCAGCCACGGCACCGAGAACATGCGGATGTAGAACAGCGCACCGAAGAACGCGCCAAAGAACATCACCTCGGAGAAGATGAACCACATCATGCCCATGCGGAACGAGGTATCCACCTGGCTGTTGTAGCTGCCCGCCAGCGACTCGCGGATCACCGAGCGGAACCAGCCGAAAAACATCGCCAGCACGCCGACGAAGCCGATGGTCAGCACGGTCTTGCCGAAGCCGGTGTCGCCGGGCTCGGCATTCAGCCAGTGCGCGGCGCCGAACACGGTGGTGAACATGACCACTGCGGCCACGAACGGCCAGTAGCTCTTGGCCGGAACAAAATACGCGTCGTGCTGCTGACCCATGCTGAGACCCCGTGGATGGCTCTTGATGACTTCTGCCCCGTCGTGACTTCCGGGGAACTGCTTGCCGATCACGTCCTGTGGCCGGTCATGGAAAACATGTCGCTGGAGAAACGTGCAGTGCGTGCGGTGCGGCTATTTCATCAACAGGATCTGCAGAAAAGACAGCAGAAAAAATACCAGCACCACGCCCGCCAGGATCGCCACGGTGCGGCGCACACCCTTACGCGGGTCGGCGGATGGCAGTTGCGTCACTGGCGGCGTCATGTCGGCGGTGTTTCCTGTCAATCGTTCACGTGACCGTGGGCCAGATCGCCTTCATGGATCACCGGCGGCACATCGAAGGTGTGATGGGGCGCGGGTGACGGCACCGTCCACTCCAATCCCTTGGCGCCTTCCCACACACGATCAGCAGCCCTTTTCTTGGAGAAAAATACGCAGTGGATCAGCACGCCGAGAAAGATCAGCTGCGAAGCGCCGAACAGGAAGCCGCCGATCGAGCTGATCATGTTGAAGTTGGCGAACGCCACGTTGTAGTCGGGGACTCGCCGCGGCATGCCTGCCAGGCCGAGGAAGTGCTGCGGGAAAAACAGCACGTTGACCCAGATCACGCTGTTCCAGAAATGCACCTTGCCCCAGAACTCGCTGTACATGCGCCCGGTCCACTTGGGCAGCCAGTAGTAGGTGGCGGAGATGATCGCGAACAGCGCGCCGGTGACCAGCACGTAATGGAAATGCGCCACCACGAAATAGGTGTCGTGATACTGGAAGTCGGCCGGCACCATCGCCAGCATCAGGCCGGAGAAGCCGCCGATGGTGAACAGGATGACGAACGAAATCGCAAACAGCATCGGCGTCTCGAACGTCATCGAGCCGCCCCACATCGTGCTGACCCAGTTGAACACCTTCACGCCGGTCGGCACCGCGATCAGCATCGTCGCGTACATGAAGAAGATGTCGGCACCCAGCGGCAGGCCCACGGTGAACATGTGGTGCGCCCACACGATGAACGAGAGGAAGGCGATCGAGGCGATCGCGAACACCATCGCCTTGTAGCCGAAGATCGGCTTGCGCGAGAAGGTCGGGATCACCTCGGAGATGATCCCGAACGCGGGCAGGATCATGATGTAGACCTCGGGGTGGCCGAAGAACCAGAAGATGTGCTGATACAGGACCGGGTCGCCGCCGCCGCCGGGGTTGAAGAAGTTGGTGCCGAAATACTTGTCGGTGAGCAGCATCGTCACCGCGCCGGCCAGCACCGGCATCACCGCGATCAGCAGGAAGGCGGTGATCAGCCAGCTCCATACGAACACCGGCATCTTCAGCAGATCCATGCCCGGCGCGCGCATGTTGAGAATGGTGGCGATGATGTTGATCGCGCCCATGATCGAGCTGATGCCCATCAGATGGATCGCGAACACCGTGTAGGCCAGCGAGCTGCTCTGCAATGACAGCGGCGGCAGCATCGTCCAGCCGCCGGCGGCGCTGCCGCCGGGCATGAACAGGGTGGACAGCAGCAGCGTGAACGCGAACGGCAGGATCCAGAATGACAGGTTGTTCATGCGCGGCAGCGCCATGTCCGGCGCGCCTACCATCAGCGGGATCATCCAGTTACCCAGCCCGACGAAGGCCGGCATGATCGCGCCGAAGATCATCACCAACGCGTGCAGCGTGGTCATCTCGTTGAAGAAATACGGCTGCACCAGCTGCAGACCGGGCTTGAACAGCTCGGCGCGGATGACCATCGCGAAGCTGCCGCCGATGAAGAACATCGTCAGCGCGAAGATCAGGTACAGCGTGCCGATGTCCTTGTGGTTGGTGGACATGCACCAGCGCTGGAAGAAATTCTTCGGCGCGCCGTGGTGATCATCATGCTGATCATGGGTGGCTGCGTGGGACATGGCCTTGCACCTCTAACCTGGAAATGGAATGCGACTGCATGCGAAACGGTGGGGACGGCGCGGGTCAACCCTGCTTGCCGGCTGCCGGCGGCGCGGGCAGCTCGGCGGTCTGCGTCACCGGGGCTGCGGCGAGAGCGGCGGCTTGCGCCTCCTGCGTCGCCAGCCACTTGGCGAAATCCGCCTTGGACTTGGCCACCACCACGATCGGCATGAAGCCGTGATCCTGGCCGCACAGCAGGCCGCACTGGCCGCGATAGGTGCCCGGCGTCTTGATGTCGGTCCAGGCGGCGTTGACGATGCCGGGAATCGCATCGACCTTCCAGCCGAACTGCGGCACCCACCACGAGTGGATCACGTCGCCGCCGGTGATCACGAAGCGGATCTTGGTATCAACCGGCACCACCAGCGGCTTGTCGACGTTGCGCAGGTAGGTGTTCTCGTTGCCCACCTTGACCGCGTACGGATCCATGCCCGAATCGAGCTGACGGGTCGCGTTGCTCAACGCATCGAGCTTGGACATGAAGCCGACGTTGTTGATCGGCTTGCCCAGATAACTGATGTAGTCGTAACGCCACTTCCACTGGTAGCCGGTGATCTTGACCGTCATCTGCGAGCCGGTGGTGTTGGCCCACGAGGTCAGTCCGCCGGTGGCCAGGTAGGCCAGCGTGATCAAAATGATCACCGGAATCGTGGTCCAGACGATTTCAAGCGTGGTGTTGTGCGACCACGTCTCCGCCACCACGCCACGCGATTTGCGGAAGCGGAACATCGCGATGAACATGGCGCCGAACACCAGAATACCGATGCCCGCGCACACGCCCAACGTGATGTTGTTGAGGTCGTACGGCACCTGCGACCATGTGGTCACGCCACGCGTCATGTTCAACTGCCAGGGGCCCGGCTCGGCGTGCGCCGCGCCACCGAAAGACGCAAGAGCCAGAGCCGCCCATGCCGCGAATGATCGCCTGATGCCGCCAGATGTCATGTCTTGCACCTTTGTTGAACCTATTCGCGCAACTGGCACTTGTAGTCGGCCAGCAGCGCCACGAGTTTTCCTGACAGCTCGACGCGTTCCTGATCCGCCAGAAATGCGCCGATCTCCCACTTTCGACCATGCGAGGACAGCAGCAGCCGCTGATGGCCTTCACCCCGCTCCAGCAACACGCGCACCCAGTACGACTGGAAACGCAGGCAGCGCCGGCCCGGCAGGCTGTGCACCTCCAACGACGATGCGTCGAGGGTGATGCGCTCGCCGCGATCGCCAGCCCGCCACGCCGCGCTCAAGGCAGCGGCCACGGCGACAGACTCGAGCAGGGCAAACAGCGGCGCAAACACATTGCCCTGCCATGCACCCAATCCAGCCGTTGCCAGCGCCAGCACCACCAACACCATGATCAGCCGACGCAAGCCGCGTCGGCTCAACGTGCGATTGGGCCTGAGCCACATCGTCACGCGCGGCAAGCCGGCGGCAGCTGGTCGAAGCACGATCATGGAGATCCGGCGCGCCAGGAACAGCGGGATGATAGGCCCCGGCGCGCCGGCGGGCAAGAATGTCGCAGCGTCTTGATCCCGATCAAGACCGCCAGGGGGCCTTCCGGTGCCACCTTGCGCGCGCCCGCCGCAGCGCGCAACCTCTGCGCCGCAGCGTACAATTGCGCGCCCCTCCGCCGCCTGCGGATCCTCCGACAAGCCCGTGACCCAGCCCATCCTCAGTCCCGAACTTCCCGCCGAATGCAGCCCCGCGCGCGCGCGCATCACCGCGGCCTGGCTGCGCGACGAAACCGAAGCGGCGCACGATCTGCTGGCCGAGGCCGCGCTGCCGCCGACCGAGCGCGAGAAAGTGATCGACCTGGCCGCCGAGCTGGTCTCGCGCGTGCGCCTGCGGGCGAAGGACCAGAGTGTGGTCGAGTCCTTCATGCGGCAATACGATCTCTCCAGCGAGGAGGGCGTGCTGCTGATGTGCGTGGCCGAAGCGCTGCTGCGCATTCCGGACAAGACCACCGCCGACAAGCTGATCCGCGACAAGCTCGGCGACGCCGACTGGAAGAAGCACCTCGGCCAGAGCGCATCGCTGTTCGTCAACGCCTCCACCTGGGGCCTGATGCTGACCGGCCAGCTGGTGAATCTCGCCGAGGAAACCCGGCATGACGTCGGCGGCGCACTGCGCCGGCTGGTTGGCCGCGCGGGCGAGCCGGCGATCCGCCTGGCGGTGCGCCAGGCCATGCGCATCATGGGCCACCAGTTCGTACTGGGACGCACCATCGACGAGGCGCTGGACCACTGCGCGAAGAAGGGATACGCGCTCTACCGCTATTCCTACGACATGCTGGGCGAGTCGGCGCTGACCAGCGGAACCGCCGAGCGCTACCAGCAGGACTACCGCAACGCGATCGCCGCGATCGGCGCACGTGGCCCGTTCGCCAACCACACCGAGGCGCCGTCGATTTCGGTGAAGCTGTCTGCACTGCATCCTCGCTATGAGGTGGCCAAGCGCGAACGCGCCCGGCGCGAGCTCACCGAGAAACTGCTGGAACTTTCGCAGCTGGCGATGCAGCACGGCATCGCGTTGTCGGTGGACGCCGAGGAGGCCGACCGGCTGGAGCTCTCGCTGGACATCATCGGCGACGTGTTCGCGCATCCCTCGCTGCAGGGCTGGAACGGCCTGGGCATCGTGGTGCAGGCGTACGCCAAGCGCACGCCGTTCGTGATCGACTGGCTGATCGAAACCGCGCGTGCGGCGAATCGTCGCTGGTACGTGCGGCTGGTGAAGGGCGCCTACTGGGATGCCGAGATCAAGCGCGCACAGGAAAACGGCCTGGCCGGCTACCCGGTGTACACGCGCAAGCCGAACACCGACGTGTCCTACCTGGCCTGCGCGCGGCGCCTGTTCCATGCCGGCAGCGAGCTGATCTATCCGCAGTTCGCCACCCACAACGCGCACACCATCGCCGCCGTGCATCAGCTGGCGCAGGGCCGACCCTACGAATATCAGCGTCTGCACGGCATGGGCACCGACCTGTACGCCGAGGTGATCGGCAAGGACAAGCTGGACGTGCCCTGCCGCGTCTACGCGCCGGTCGGTACGCACGAGGACCTGCTGCCGTATCTGGTGCGGCGTCTGCTCGAGAACGGTGCCAATACCAGCTTCGTCAACCGCGTGGTGGACGAGCGCGTGCCGGTGCGTGAGCTGGTTGCCGACCCTTGCGAGAGCGTGCGCCGCTTCGTGTCTATCCCGCACCCGCGCATCCCGCTGCCGGTGAGTCTGTACGGTGAACTTCGGAAGAATTCCATGGGCGTCAACTTCTCCAACGACAACGAACTGAAGGCGCTGGCCGCGGCGGTCAACGCGCATGCCGGCCCGTGGACTGCTGCTCCACTGGTGCCCGGCGCCACTGTGGGAGCGGCTTCAGCCGCGATTGCGGTGACCAATCCTGCCGACCGGCGCCAGACCGTCGGCAGCTACGTGCCCGCCGACGACGCCACCGTCGATCGCGCGCTGGCCAACGCGGTCGCCGCGCACCACGGCTGGGACCGCCTGCCCGCCGCCAGCCGCGCGGCAATCCTCGAACATGCCGCCGAGCAGCTCGAAGCGCGGCGCGGCGAGTTCATCGCGCTGTGCGTGCGCGAGGCCGGCAAGAGCCTGCCCGATGCGATCGCCGAGATCCGCGAGGCGGCCGACTTCCTGCGCTACTACGCGACCATGGCGCGGCGCCTGTTCGGCCAGCCCGAACAGCTGCCCGGGCCCACCGGCGAAAGCAATCAATTGTTCCTCAACGGCCGCGGCGTGTTCGTCTGCATCAGCCCGTGGAACTTCCCGCTGGCGATCTTCCTCGGCCAGGTCAGCGCCGCGCTGGCCGCCGGCAATGCGGTGATCGCCAAACCCGCCGAACAGACCTCGCTGATCGGCCATCTGGCCGTCCAGTTGCTGCATGCTGCCGGCGTGCCTGCCGACGTGCTGCAGTATCTGCCCGGCGATGGCGCCACGGTGGGCGCCGCGCTGACCCGCGACCCGCGCGTGGCCGGCGTCGCCTTCACCGGCTCCACCGAGACGGCGTGGGCGATCAATCGCGCGCTGGCCGCGCGCAACGCGCCGATCGCCGCGCTGATCGCCGAAACCGGCGGCCAGAACGCGATGATCGCCGACTCCTCCGCGCTGCCCGAGCAGATCGTCAAGGACGTGATTGCCTCTGCCTTCCAGTCCGCCGGCCAGCGCTGCTCCGCCGCGCGCGTGCTGTTCGTGCAGGCGGACATCGCCGACAAGGTCTGCGCGATGCTCGCCGGCGCGATGGCCGAGCTGACGGTGGGCGATCCCGGCCAACTGTCCACCGACGTCGGCCCGGTGATCGACGCCGACGCGCTGAAGATCCTCGTCGACCACGCCGCGCGCATGGACCGCGAAGCGACCAAGATCGGTGAGGTCACGCTCGATCCCGCGCTCACCGCACACGGCAGCTTCTTCGCCCCGCGCGCCTACGAAATTCCGTCACTGGCCACACTGACCCGCGAAATATTCGGACCGGTGCTGCACGTGATCCGCTGGAATGGCAGCGAGCTCAAGCAGGTGGTCGAGCAGATCAACGCCACCGGCTACGGCCTCACGCTGGGCATCCACAGCCGCATCAACGACACCGTCGACTACATCGCCAGTCACGCCCGCGTCGGCAACTGCTACGTCAACCGCAACCAGATCGGCGCGGTGGTCGGCGTGCAGCCATTCGGCGGCGAAGGCCTGTCCGGCACCGGCCCCAAGGCTGGCGGCCCGCACTACCTGCTGCGCTTCGCCGGCGAGCGCACGCTCACCATCAACACCACCGCCGCCGGCGGCAATGCCTCGCTGCTGACGATCGGGGAATAGCTCCGGCGGCAGGCGCGTGCCGCAGCCACCGCTATTCGCGCGGATAACCAGCTCGGATGGCCCGCCAGGGCTTATGCTGCAGGCTTTCACCTAGGCTGCCCGCCATGCACGATTCCCTGCCCTCCCTCGCTGACCAGCTGCAGCGCCTGCGCGATGCCCAGGCGCGCGATCCGCTGCCCGACTGGGCGGCGCGGGCGCGCCGGCTGCGCGCGCTGGCGGCGCTGGTGCGCGATCACCGCGGCGACATCGCCAGCGCAATCCACGCCGACTTCGGCTGCCGCCCGCGCGAGGAAACCGACCTGCTGGAGATCTTCCCCAGCCTGTCGGCGATCCGCCATGCGCTGGCAAGAGGCCGGCGCTGGATGAAGCCGCGGCGGCGACCCGCAGACCTGTTGTTTCTGCCCGGGCGCATTGAGCTGCGGCCGCAACCGCTGGGCGTGGTCGGCATCATCGTGCCGTGGAACTACCCGCTGTACCTGGCGATCGGGCCGCTGGTCGACGCGCTGGTGGCCGGCAACCGGGCGATGGTGAAGATGAGCGAGTTCACGCCGCGCTTCTCGACGCTGTTCGCCGAGCTGGTCGGCCGCTACTTTGCGGCGGACGAGCTGTGCGTGGTGAACGGCGATGCCGCGGTGGCACAGGCGTTTTCGGCGCTACCGTTCGACCATCTGCTGTTCACCGGCTCCACTGCGGTGGGCCACCACGTGATGCGCGCGGCGTCGGCCAGCCTGACGCCGGTGACGCTGGAGCTGGGCGGCAAGTCGCCGGCGATCGTCGGCCCCGGCGCGCGCTTCGAGCACGCGGTGGAGCGCATCGTGTTCGGCAAGCTGGTCAACGCCGGGCAGACCTGCATCGCGCCGGACTACGTGCTGCTGCCGCGCGCGCGCGAGGCGGAGTTCATCGAGGTCGCACGGCGCACGGTGGCGCGGCTGTACCCGCAGCTGGCGCAGGGCGGGCAGTACGCCAGCATTGTGTCCGACCGCCAGTACCAGCGTCTGCTGGCGCTGCGCGACGACGCCGTGGCCAGCGGCGCGCGCGCCCACGCGCTGGGCGACGCCACCGAGGATGCCACGCTGCGGCGACTGCCGCCGCAACTGCTCAGCGGCGTCAGCGATGACATGGACGTGATGCGCGAGGAAATCTTCGGCCCGCTGCTGCCGCTGGTTCCCTACGACACGCTGGACCAGGCGATCGCCTACGTGGCCGCGCATCCGCATCCGCTGGCGCTGTACCTGTTCGAGCAGGATGGCGGCCTGATCGAGCAGGTGCTGACGCGCACCACTGCCGGCGGCGTCAGCGTCAACGACACGCTGTACCACATCACCCAGCACGGGCTGCCGTTCGGCGGCATCGGCGCCTCGGGCATGGGCGGCTATCACGGCGAGGCCGGCTTTCGCACGTTCTCGCATCTGAAGCCGGTGTTCCGGCAGGCCCGACTCAACGGCGTCGGCCTGTTCAACCCGCCCTACGGCGCACGCTTCAAGCGGATGCTGGAGCTGCTGCTGAAGCACGGCTGAGGCGGCCTGCACGGGCACGTAAAAAAACCTCCCCGCTCGCGCGGGAAGGTTTCCTGTGGGACGTTCGTTGGCCGGAAGCCCGGCGGTCAGAACTTGTATTGCGCCGAGAAGCTCAGCAGGTTGCCGTAGTCGTTGAAGGAGCCGGTCAGCGCATCGCCAGTGGCACTGTGTACGCCGTTGATGGCCGCCCGGTTGACGAAGATGTGCGCGTAGGAGGCGTCCACCTCGAAGTGCTCGCTGGCCTTGTAGCCGATGCCGAAGGTAACCAGCTTGCGTGATTCGTCAGGCACGCGCGGATCGCGGTAGGTGGCGCTGGTCGGGGTGGTGTCCACCGCCACGCCGGCACGCAGGGTGAGCTTGTCGGTAAGGTAGTAGTCGCCGCCGAATGAGACGTACCAGCTGTTCTTCCAGTTGAAGTTCTGCACGCTGGTGGGCTGCGCCGGATTGTCGTAGGTCACCTTCAGCTGCTTGAACACGTCCCACTGGGTCCAGGCCACATCTGCACCGAGACCGAACTTCTCGGTCTGATGCCAGTAGCTCAGGCTGGCGACGGCGGGAGTGGTGAAGCCGGCGGTGCCGTTGGCATGCGCGAACGCGGTACCCGGGCCGCCCACACCGAACGCGGCGGCCGCATTCGCAGGTACGGTGAAGTTGGCGGTACCGTGCAGCGTGTGCGAGATCTTGGCGCGGTAGTTGAACGCCAGCTTGTCCTGCGCGGTCAGTTTCCAGAACGCGCCGAGCTGCCAGCCGTAGGCCCAGCTGGCGCCGGTGATGCGCGCAAAGCCGTCGGTACCCGGCGGCACCACCGCGTTGATCTGGCCGGCCTGCGCCTGCGCCTGCGCCGGGGTGATCAGGCCGGCCGCCAAGGCCTGCTGCACCGAGCCCAGCCCGACGGCGTTGAAGTTGATCGCGTTGCTCAGGTCCGCGCTGGTCTTCTGCGCGATCACGCTGGCGCCCAGGCTGAAGGTGTCGCTCACGTCGTACGACCCGGACAGAGTGGCATCGAGCGACTGGAACTTGGATTTGATGGCGTTGTAGCGGCCGACCCAGTTGCGGTCGTACTCGGTCTGGAAACCGAACGGCACCGAAAAGGCGGCGCCCACATGCATGCGATCGTTGAGCTGGGTGGCGAAGAACATTGCTGGCACCGGCAGCGTGGTGCCGCCATCGCCGCCGTTGCCACCGCCGATCGGCCGGCCCAGCGCGTCCTGCGCGGAACCGCTGAACTTGGTGCTGAAATTGATCGCGGTCATGTCGGCCTGGAAGTAGGTACCCTTCAGCTCGGTCATCGCGGCCGGATTGTTGGCCACCACCGAGACATCGCCACCGGCGGTGGCCGAGCCGGCATAGGCGCGACCCAGACTCTTGGCGCTGTCTTCTTTCAACTGGAACGCGCTGGCGCTGGCGAGGCTTGGCGCCACCAGGGCACCAACGATGGCCACGCTCAGCGCGGCGAGCGCGAGCGGACGGGCAACGCCCGTGAGGGAACGGAAAGATTTGTGCATCGCTTGCTCCTGCTTATCGTGGTGCTGCTCGGGTAGATAGCTGGGGCGGTGCATGAAGAAAATTCATACGCGCGTTTGAAGCCCCTGCGGCGCACTCTGCCCACTCGCTCAAGGCGTTGCAAGTGCCGGCGCAGCAAATCGGCGGAACCCGCCGCCGGTCGCACGTTGCGCCCCGCGGCAAGCGCCGCGCACGGCGCCGCGGGTGAGGTTGCACCGGCCTGCCCGATCCGCGCGTGGCGACGCTGCTGCTAACCTCTGTCGCCTGTCGTGGCTGCGCCTCCCTCCACGCATCCTTGCCGCGGGTATTGCCATGCAAAGTTTCGTCTACGCCAGCCAGCGCAAAACCGGCAGCTACCTGTGGCTGGCACAGCGTGACACGTTCGGGCTGCTGCCCGAGTCGCTGGTGGAGCTGCTGGGCGAACTGCGCTTCGTGATGGAAGTGACGCTGGACGCGGCGCGCAAGCTGCCGATCGAGGACATCGCGCAGGTGCGCAGCCATCTGCGCACGCAGGGTTGGCATCTGCAGCTGCCACCGCCGGAGAATCTGGCGATGGCCAATCACCCGGGCTACGGCACCCGCACACACGATGCTGACACGCCCTGATGCGCGCCAGCGCGTTACCACTGCGCAGCGATTCGGTTAACACTAGGTTACCGACTGCCGCCTCCACGCTTTTTATACTGTCGCCATGAGCCCACCCCGATCGCGCCACCGCCCACCTCTCCTGCAGGCCCTCGCCTGGTTCATCCCCGGCCTGCTCGCGGTAGCCGCCGCCGGGTTGGCGATCCACCCGCTGACGCTGATTCCGCTGCTGCTGGCCAATGCGCTGACGATGGCGGCGATCTGCCACGCGATCGGCTTCGATCCGGAGCCGCGCTTCGGCCGCACCGTGCTGCGCCGGGGCGCCGCGCATCTGGTGATGTTCAGCGGCTACACCGCGCTGGTGTTTGTGCTGGTGGCGTGGCCGATGCTGCAGCTCGGGCAGGCTCCCAGCCTCACCGCCGCGCTGGTGCTGGCGGCAGCGCTGGTGCTGGCGCTGACGGCGCTGTGGCGGCTGTGGCCCGCGTTCGGGCTGCTGTTCGTGTGGGACGACGCCTATCCGTGCCAGCGCGATGGCTCGTGGATCTTCACCGCCACCCTGCGCAGCATCGCGTTCGGACGGCATCTGTCGCAGGAGGAGCGTTTCTTCAGCCATTTCGTGCCGGCCGCGCTGTCGCTGCTGGTGCTGGCCTTCGGCGCGATCGCGCTGGCCGGGCTGTACGGCATGCTGCCCTCCGAACTGCGCATCGCGGCGCTGGCGCTGTACGGCATCGTGCTGCTGCCGCTGGGCTGCCTGGTCATCGCCAACCGTACCCTGCGCGCCCTGCTGTGCGAGCGCAGCGACCGCCGCGCGCAGGACCGCAGCGCATCGAGTGCGGCCGACGCACCGCCGGTGCGCGTGCTGCTGAGCGAGCAGGAGCGCACCGCCGGCACGCCGGAGCAGGCGCAGGCGCTGCTCGCCGCCACCCGCGAGGGCGACATCGAGCGTGCGCTGGCGCTGGTCGCCGCCGGCGCCCCGCCCGACACCGCGCCGGACGCCGCCGAGCGTGACCAGCGCCCGGTGCTGATGCTGGCCGCGCTGCTGCCCGACACCCGCCTGCTGCGCGCGCTGATCGCCCGGGGTGCCGACGTCAACCGCACCAGCGGCGGCCTCACCGCGCTGCTGGCAGCCACCCGCGACAGCTGGCATGGCCGCGCCGAAGCGGTGATGACCCTGCTCGCCAACGGCGCCGATCCGCTGGCCACCGACAGCGACGGCAACACCGCGCTGCACGGCGCCGTGCTCAGTGGCGAAGCGGGCGTGGCGGCGATGCTGCTGGACGCCGCCGCCCCGCTCAACGCCTTGAACCAGGCCGGCATCAGCCCGCTCACTGCCGCCTGCCACGCCGCCAACTGGCCGCTGGCGAAATTCCTGCTGGAGCGCGGCGCCAAGCCGGCGCCGGCCGGCGGCGAACCGGCGCTGGTCGCGGCGGCCGGCATCGCCGACGACGACATCACCGGGGTCACGCTGCTGCTGAAGCATCGCGCCGCGGTGAATGCGCTGGATGCGCAGCATCGGCACGCGCTGCTGGCCGCCGCCGCCGAGGGGCACGAGCAGATCGCACGCGCGCTGTGCGCCGCCGGCGCCGATGTCACGCTGGCCGACTGCCATGGCAGCACCGCCCTGATGGAAGCGGCGCGCGCCGGCGCCGTCGACATCGTGCAACTGCTCGCCGCGGCGCAGCCCGATGCCCGCGCGCGCGACGGCCACGGCCGCGATGCGCTGACCCTGGCCTGCCAGTCGCCGCATGCGCATGGCGACACCGTGCGCGCCCTGCTCGCGCTGGGCGCCGAGCCGCAGGCGCCGGGCAGCGACGGCCGCAGCGCGCTGGACCACGCCGCTGCCGCCGGCCGCTGGGATCTGGTCGCGCTGCTCGATCCGGATACCCCGCTGCCGGCCAGCCATCGCAGCGACGGGCTGAGCGAAGGCGCCGATACTCCGGCGCATCTGCTGGACGCGCTGCGCTGCGGCCACTGGGCGATCGTCTCCAGCTTCAGCGAGCGCGTACGCGAGTGGCCGCAGACCGAACTGGCGCAGCTGTATCTGGAGCTGGCCGCGCCCGGCCTGGATGGCGCGCGCCGCTGGCTGCTGGAGCACGGCCTCGACGCCGAGGCGCGGCTGTCGCCTGCGGCCAGCGAAGCCGGCGACGACCTGGCGCTGCTGGGCCGGCGCCTGTTCGACGCGCTGCTGCTGCAGCTGCCGGATGCCACCGAGGCGCTGGACAACCTGCTGCAGGCCGGCGCCAGCCCCGCCGGCGCCGGCCTGCTGGCGCAGGCGCTGACGCGGCTGCAGGGTTCGGCGCAAAGCGCTGCGCTGCCGCTGTGCCTGCTCGAACGCGGCGCCGATCCGTTCGGCCCGGATGCGCGCGAGCGCAGCCCGCTGCAGCTGGCGGCGATCAACGGGCAGCTGGAGCTGCTGCAGGCGCTGCTGGCGCGCGGCTGCGACCCCAACGCACGCGACCGCGACGGCCGCACGCCGCTGTTTGCCGCGCTGGAACACGGCGCCCGCGCGCTGCCGCTGGTGCGCGCGCTGATCGCCCACGGCGCCAACCCGGAAGCCGCGGACGCCAACGGCGAGACGCCGCTGGGGCTGGCGCTGGAGCATCCCGCCGTCGAGCGCTGGCTGGATTGGCGCGACTGGCCGCGACCGCAGCGCCCGCTGCGTGCCGACGATTTGCCGGCGGCCGCAGCGGCTGGTGCATTGGTCGCCGTGCAGCGCCTGCTGGAACTGGGTTTCGCGGTGGACACGCGCGACGACCACGGCGCCTCGGCGCTGCTGCGCGCCTGCGGTGCTGGCCAGCGCGAGATCGCCGCCGTGCTGCTCGATGCCGGCGCCGATCCGCTGCTGGCAGCGCACAGCGGCGTGACGCCGCTGGCCGCGGCGGTGGCCGCGCGACGCGAGACACTGGTCGACCTGCTGCTCGAACGGCGGGTGAGCACCGAGCAACGCCTGCCGCACGACGCCACCGCGCTGATGGTGGCGGCGGCGATGGGCTATCCGGAAATCGTCGAGGCATTGCTGGCGGCTGGCGCTGCGGTCAACGCGGTCGACCGCAGCGACCGCACGGCGCTGCATGCCGCCGCGCAGTTCGGCTTCGAGCACAGCGACAGCCTGCGCGCGCGCCGCCTGTTCGATGCACTGCTCAAGCGCGGCGCCAACGTCAACCAGGCCGACAACGAAGGCAAGACCGCCCTGCTGCTGCTGTTGGGTGCGCAACTGCGCCCGGGCAGCGACTGCGATGCCACCCATCTCGGTGCGCTGGTGCCGCTGCTGCTGGACGCCGGCGCCGAGGCCGGGCATGCCGATCAGCGCGGGGTGACCGCGCTGCACGCCTGCGCGATGCACGCGCTGCTGCCGCCGGCGCGCGTATTGCTGGCACGCGGCGCCGACCGCAGCGCGCTCGACGCGTTCGGTCGCAGCGCCGCCGAAGTGGCGCGGCACCTGGGCTACGTCGATATTGCGCACGAACTGGCCACTCGCGCTGGCAGCATTCCCAGCGTGCGGCAGACGCTGCGCCAGCCGGCTCAGCCGGCCGACTGAGCCGGCAGCGGACGGCGCTCGCGCCGTGCCGTCGTCAGCGTCGCGGGAAGCGGGCCCGGCCGCGCCGGCAGTTCGCGCCACGCCGTGATCACCTGCGTGACGTCGATCTCGTCGACCCGCCGCACCGCCGGCAGCCCGCCCAGCAGCGACACCGCGCTGCCGCTGGCGCTGCGCGGCTTCCACAATTGCGGCGAGCGGGCGCCCATCAGCACCACCAGCGGGCAGCCCACGGCCGCCGCCAGATGCGCCGGGCCGGTGTCGACCGAGACCATGCTGTGGGCGATTTCCAACAGCGCCTTCATCCGGCCCAGCGGCAGCACCGCGGCGTCGATCCGCAGCGACGCGGTGTCCAGTACCGCCAGCAGCGTGTCCAGATACGCCGCCTCGGCCGGTGCCCCGCACAGCAGGATCTGCGCCTGCGGCAGCCGGTAGCCGATCGCGCGCGCCAGCGCGGCCCAGCGCTCGGCCGGCCACGACTTGTCGTCGTCATCGGCCTGGCGCACGCCGTTCCAGCGCATGGTGCGCTTGTTGGCTGGCTGCAGCAGCACCAGCGGCCGGCCGGACATGCCCTGCACGCGCAGCCACGCATCGCGATCGGTCCGCTCGGCCACGCTCACCTGCAGATCGGGCGAGGCGGCTGGCGGCCGCAGGAGTGGTACGGATCGACCGCGAAAAGCGGTGGGCGTGGTATCGCCGAAGCGCAGCAGCCAGTCCACCCAGTGCTCGTCCGACCGCAGCGGCAGCTCCTCGATGAAGGCGCAGTGCTCGGGAGGTACGCCGGCCAGGGCCAGCATCGGGCGCACCTTGGCGCGCGCGCGCAACTCCGGCTCGCACACGTAGAACGGCGCCTCACGCAACTGGCGCAGCGACAGCACTGCGCGCCAGCGCTGCGGCCGCAGCCACATCGGGCCGTACTGCGAGCGCAGCGGAATGCAGCCTTCGACCTCGGACTGGTTCGAGTACAGCACCGCCGGCCAGTCACCCAGCGCGAGCAGCCGGCACGGCTGGCCGTAGCGCAGGTGCAGTTTGCGCAGCAGCGGCTGCAGCAGGATGGTATCGCCGAGTCGGCCGAAACGGATCACTACCGGGCTGAGAGTCGTGGGCATGTCTCCAAGCAACGCCGGCCCCGGCGTGCGGTTGACAGCGACCCCGCTTTCCGTCTGCGGCAGGATGCGGCGCGCGCGACCGGCCCGAATCGGACCGGACCAGCGGCGCGACTCACTCGTCTGGCAGAGGCAACGCGGGGTCGCGGCGGCGCTCGCGCTCGGCGCCCGGTTCGGCATCCGCCTCGAACAGCCGTTGCAGGTCGGCCAGCGCGTCGCGAGTGCTCTGGATCAGCCTGGTCTCGTCGTCGTAGACCAGTGCCTGCTGCTGCAGCAGCGTCTCGTCGTGGCGGCGGAAGCGCTCCACCCGATCGGCCGCCAGCGTCGGCGTCAGGCCCAGCGCCTCCAGCGTCTTGCGGGTCATCTTGAGGCTGGAGTGGAAGGTCTCGCGCACCGGCTCCGCCACGCCCAGGTCCATCAGCCGGAACACGTGCTGGCGGTTGCGCGCGCGGGCGACGATCTTCAGCTGCGGGTACTGCCGCCGCACCAGCCGCGCGGTGCGCAGGTTCGCCTCCGGATCGTCGGTGGCCAGCACGAACACCTCGGCCTTGTCGGCCTGCGCGGCGCGCAGCAGCTCCGGCCGGGTCGGGTCGCCGAAGAACAGGTTGACGGTGCCGAAGCGGCGCGAAAAATCCACCTGCTCGACCGAGTGCTCGATCGCCACGAACGGAATGTTCTGCGCGCGCAGCACGCGGGCGATGATCTGGCCCATGCGGCCAAAGCCGGCAATGATCACCCGCGGCGGCGCGGTGTCGATGGTGTCGAACGCGCGCGTCGGCTTCTTCGGCCGCACGTTCAGCAGCCTGGCCGCCAGCACCACCAGCAGCGGCGTCAGCGCCATCGTGAGGGTGATCGCCAGCACCAGCGCGTCGCGCTGGGCCACCGCGATCAGGCGCAGCTCGGCCGCCTGCCGCAGCAGCACGAACGCGAACTCGCCGCCGCAGGCCAGCAGCACCACCAGCCGCAGCGTGTCGGAGCGGTTGAGCCCGCCCAGCAGCCTCCCCAGCGGCCACAGCAGCGCGCCTTTCAGCAGCAGCAGCGCGGCCACCAGGCCGAACACCAGGCCCGGCCGCTGCAGCAGCAGCGACAGGTCCATCGACATGCCGACGCTGATGAAGAACAGCCCCAGCAGCAGGCCCTTGAACGGCTCGATGTGCGATTCCATCTCGTGCCGGTATTCCGAATCGGCCAGCAGCACGCCGGCCAGGAACGCGCCCAGCGTGGCCGACACGCCGGCCAGCTCCATCAGCAGCGCCACGCCCATCACCACCAGCAGCGCGGTGGCGGTGGACACCTCGACCGAGTCGGCGCGCGCCACGAAGCGGAACACCGGCCGCAGCAGATAGCGGCCGCCGACCACCACCGCCACGATCACGCCGAGCGTGCGCAGCACCGCCAGCGCGTCGAAACCGTGCGTGCCCGAGGAGGACGCCAGCAGCGGCACCGCGGCGATCAGCGGGATCGCCGCCAGATCCTGGAACAGCAGGATCGCGAACACCTCGCGCCCGTAGGCCGAGCCGGCCTCCTTGCGCTCGGCCAGGATCTGCAGGCCGAACGCGGTGGATGACAGCGCCAGGCTGCCGCCCACGATCACCGCCGCCTTGCCCGCCACGCCGAACAGTGCATGCGCCGCCACGCCGATCGCCACGCTGGTGGCCACCACCTGCAGCGCACCGCTGCCGAACACCGCGCGGCGCATCACCCACAACCGCTGCGGCGACAGCTCCAGCCCGATCACGAACAGCATCAGCACGATGCCGAACTCCGAGATCGCCGCCACGCCCCCGGTGTCGCTGATCAGGCCCAGCAGCTGCGGCCCGATCACCACCCCGGCGAGCAGATAGCCCAATACCGAACCGAGCCGGAAGCGCTTGGTCAGCGGCACCGCGATCACCGTGGCGAGCAGAAACACCACCGCGGTTTTGAGGAAGTGCTGGGTGTCCACGCGGGGCTCGCTCCGTGTCAGGGTGGCCCGATTATTCCACGCGGCACAACTTGGCGCGGACAACTACGCCCTCCGTCCGGGGCAATGCTCCGAACTTAACGCCGAATCCCCCCTTCGTCATTCCCGCGAAAGCGGGAATCCAGCGCCTTGAGGCGCCGACGAAAGGCACTGGGTCCCTGCTTTCGCGGGGACGACGAGCTTAAGTTCGGAGCATTGCCGTCCGGGGTGCCACGACATTGCCAGACGTATCCATTTTTCAAACACCGAAGTAGATCAGTCGACAACACACAAAGTGATCAACTTGACACCAGCGCATGCAGAACTGGCGTTCAGCGCGCCCTGGCAAGCGGGACGCCGCAGTTGCCGCAGAAAAAATCTGTGGCGAAGACCTTCGCTTGACAGTCCCGGCAAAGCAATTCGGAAGTCGAGGGTGGAGTGGCGTTCTGGATCGCCTGCATCATCGCCTGCGGCAAGCCGCCATTGTTGCCGGCTCCGCCCAGCATGTTCATCGCGCCCAGGACCGCACTCTTGGCCATATCGGCGCGCGAGGTGGGCGCCACGATCACACTCTGTTCCTGCGCGAAATCAACCAGGTGCGACGCCAACTGCCGCGCGAAGTCGGGCACGCCGCGCAACCCGATGATGAAGCGCTGCGCGTTCTTGCCGAAGATCACGCTGTCCAGCTCGGCGGTCCACACGCGCAGAGTCATGGTCTCAATGTTGATGAGTTGCTTCTCGGTTTTAACGCGGTCGGTGAAGGTGTTGCCGAAGTTCATTTGCGCGGATTGATAGTTGCCCTGCATCTCCACCCATACCAGCCGCGAGGCAAAGTCGAAGCGGCCCCACAACACGTGCCCCGCTTTCAGGCAGTAGAAGCCCACCACCAGCATCGACAGGCCCAGGGTGAGCAGCGAGAACAGGTGGGAATCCACGGCGTCAGGACGGAATTCCGCGCCAAACAGCAGCAGCCAGCCCGTGCCCAGCGCAATCAACGCCAGCCCAACTACGTCCAGCCACGCGATAAAACGGTAGCGTGGCAGAGTGAAGGCCGCGCCGAGATCCACGCGATGCTGATCGGCGCCGGGCATCGGCTGGGTTTCTTCAACCAGCTCGGCGGCGAACATGCCGGCGCCGTTGCCGATTACCGGCATCGTCCGTGCGTAGCGGCGGTTGGGGATACGCTCCACCCAGCCGTCCTGCAAGGTGCGATCAAGCTCGTCCATCAATTGCTTGGGGTGACAGTTCATGGAGAGGCTTGTCTGTTCTCGTGCCATGTTGGTCGGCGGCAGGCCGGTCATCTGGTGCATCAGTGCCACGAAGTACAGGCCGACGCCAAGCAGCGCAGCCAGTAGCAAGAACAGCGTCTGAACATTCAGCGACAGCCAGTCCAGGCTGGGCAGACTGGGCGCCACCAACGGCAGCAGCACCGGCACGAAGATCGCCGCGAGGATCAGCCCGATCAGTCCGCGCATGCCCACGTCCGCACGCGCGCCTGCGCCGCTCTCCAGCGGCCGCACCAGGAGCAGCACGCTGAAGCCGAAATAGAACAGCCCCATCCAGTCGGCCGCTTTGCCATCGCCAAAACCCAGCCAGGCGACCAGGAAAGAGAGCAGGGTTACCAGTATGGCGATGGCGGTCTGAAACTGGCGCTGAGCGATAAACTGCACCGGCCGCGGCGCAAAGATCAGGTCGCGAATCCACGCGTACAACAGGCCATTCAGCGGCCCCTGCGGCTCGGGGTATTTCAGCGCGTTTTGACGCAACGTCTCCTTCAGTTCTTCCGACCCCTCGCTGCGTCCGTTGACGTCAGCTGCCAACTCGGTCGCCAATCCCGCCGGCCGACTGCGGCCGAAGAAGAAACGCAGTTGCTGCAGCAGCTGACCACCCTTTCTCAAACCTGCTATCAGCACGCCCAATCCGAGCAGCAGCGGCAGCATGCCGCGCAAGCCGTGCCCCGTCGCGATGGCGCCGCGGCTGAGCACCAGCAGGCCAATGCCGCCGACAACCAGAATGGCGGTGGCCAAAGCCAGAAACCAGTTTTCCGCATAGAACGGATTGGGAAAGTCGAGTTTTCGGCTTTCGGCGTTGTATTCGTAAGACATGTTGGCGGATCCCCTGTTGTGCTGTTCTGAAGACGGCGCGCAAGCGGTGGGCAGGCGCGACCGCAGCGATTCCATTCTTGCCTTCCGCCGAACTTTTCTTCAAGCTTGCGCAAGCAGTCAAGCCGTGCGGTCGCTTGCAAGGCCGGTTCGCGGCATACAGGGGATTCAAGGATGGAGTCAGCTCTCGCAGTGCAGCGTTCGATCGCCGCGCCTTGTCGGTGCGCCGATCCGGTTGGGTCGCGCACGGATCTTCGATCCCGGTGGCGCCACGCACCGCATCCCTTTCGCGCTGACGTCCGTTCGTATCATCTGGCTGTGCTTCGCCAGCTACCGCCATCTGTAATCGAACCCGGACGACGCCCCCGCTCTCGCTCGATCCACCTCACGAAGGACGCCTGATGAATTGTTTGACGTGCGGGCAAGCCAATCCCGACGGCATCAAGTTTTGCCGGGGGTGCGGCGCCAGCTTCGCAGTAGTGCCGGCCGTGGTTGCCGGCTGGGAATGCGCGCACTGCCATCGCGCCAATCGCGACGGCATCCGTTTCTGTGCCGGTTGCGGCATGTCGGTGTCTAAGGCTGCCGCGCCCATAGCATCGGCGAGCGTTGCGGCGGTCGTGCCAGCGCCGCCGGAGGTACCAGCACAGTCCATGGCATCCATCCCGGCCGCGACAGCTCCGCCGGTCGGAGCATGCGATGCCGTCGAACCGGCGAATGTGTGCCAGCATTGCGGCGCTTCACGCCAGTCCGGCGCGCGCTTTTGCAAGGCATGCGGCAAGTCAACGGAATCACGCGACGACGCTTCTGCACCGTTGTCGAGTTCAGTCCCTGCTTCCGTACCAGCGTCAGCGACGCGTGAATCGCGTCCGGTGGAATCGGCTACACCGGCGAATCCACCCATCCAGCACGCCAGTGAGTCACGGGCCGACGCATTGCCGGCGCAGCCCCGCTCCGGCGCCGGCAAGACGATGGCCATCGCCGCAGGTATCCTGGTACTAGTGGCTGGCATCGGCGGCTTGGTGGCTTGGAAGCTGTTGCGGCATGACAACGTGGCGGCAGACCAGGGCACACAAGCCGGCACGACGAACAGCAGTGCGCCAGTTGAGGCGCCAAGAGTGCCGGCGCCGCCACCGATAGCCGCCGCGCCCGAAGCGGCTGCACCACCGGTGATGAAACCGCAGTCGCCCGCGGCGGCCCTCACACCCGCGATCGGACCCGCAGCGCCACCTACACCTGTGTCCGCATCGAAATCGATGGTCGCAGCGAACGTCGATGCGCAACGCGGCTCTGGCGAAACGGCGGCTTCCGCACAGTTGCCGGAATCCCCGCCGGCACCCACCTCGCTGCCGCCACGCGAGGTGCGTGCGCCAACTCGTGCCACCGGGCCGTCGATGCAGGAGATCGCGCTCAGGCTGGTGCGCAAGGGCGAACAGGCCTATGCCCAGCAGAACTACAGCAGCGCCATCGCCAATGCCAAGGCGGCGCTCGAAGTGAAGCCAGACGACGCCCATGCCAGCCGGCTGTTGCGCGAGGCGCAGTCAGCCCAGCAAAGCGCCATGAACAGCATTTCCATTCACTGACCGGAGAATCGTAATGAACACGAAGTTTCGTTGTGCGAAATCGTTCGCCCTGATCGCCGGCAGCTTCGCCTTGGCGCTCACCGCCGGCTGCGCCCAGATGCCTGTGCAGAACAACGCCGGCCAGTCTGCCAACGCGGGGAGCCAGCCGGCAGCCACCTGCAACCCAGCCTTGGCCGGCACGGTCGGCGCGCTGGCCGGCGCGCTATTCGGCAAGGGCAAAGGGCACCTCGTAGGCGCCGCCGTGGGTGCGGGCATCGGGGCGATCGCCTGCATGGCCTACAACTATCACGCTCGCAAGGTGCGCGACGCCAGCTCGGTGGAGGCCGATTACATCCGCCAGCGCGGCGCTTTGCCGACGGCGAACACGGTGTCCTCCTATGCCAGCTCCCTGCAGCCTTCGAGCACCGTGCAGGCCGGCGCGCCGGTAGAGATGCAGTCGAAAATCGTAGTGCTGAATGGCACACAGGATGCACAACCGCAGCTTGCCGAGACGTTGACGCTGCTTTCGCCCGACGGCAAGCAGCTTTCTGCGGTGACCAAACAGGCCGCTGGCATCGGCAGTACCGGCGAATACCAGACCAACTTCAGCTTCAACCTACCCAAGGGCATCCAGGACGGGCGCTATACCGTGCGCTCCACCCTCACGATGAACGGCAAGCAGGTAGGCACCAACGAAATGCCCATGCTGGTGGTGGGCTGATCTCACATCGTGTGGCGTCAGGTCGCCGGCGCCATGCATCGCGGCAACAACCGACGGGGGAGCGAAGATGACTGAGAAAGCGGCGGGGAATATAGGCCTGCTGATGCGCTGCTACGAAGCATTGCGGAACTGGCAGGCGCTGCTGCTGCTGGCTGGCGGCGTGGTGATCGGGCTGGCTTTGATGGTGGGTGCCGGGGAAGTGGCGGTGAAGATGGGTTTCATTGTCGGCTTGTTGTTTGCTTTGATCGCACTGCTGGTTTATTTGGCCGGCATCAATGGCGCAGGCCTGCTGCTGGTTGATCAGGCCGATGGTCGACCGGGCCGTGGCATCCTTGCTGCCTTCTTCGGCGGATTGCATGCCACGCTGACTTCGTTCTTGGCGACCCTGTTGCTGTTCGTTAGCCTGATTTTGGTATTTGCGGCGCTTTACCTGCTTTCGTTGCTCGGCAAGATACCTGGGGTCGGTTCGTTCTTCGCTTTCTTGCTGGCAGGGCCCAGTGCGATCGTGCTGGCCTTCTGCTACGGCGTGCTGGCTATCGGTACGCCGCTGCTGCTCGTGGCGGTGTGGCGCGGTGAAGGCGTGCTGGGGTCGCTGGGACGGGCGGTGGACATCGTGCTCAAGCGGCCTCTGGATGCGCTACTGCACTTCGTGCTGTTATGGCTGATCGTGATGCCGGTGGCACTGTTCGTGTTTATGCTGATGGTGGTCACCTCGGGCGTGAGCCTTTCCATATATAGTCTGGGCTTCAGTGACAGCTCGGCCTACTACGGCAGCCCGATGGATCGGCTGTTGGCAGGGGCAATGTCCAGCTTCCAGCAACTGGGCGCAGCGAGCGCTTCCATCGGCATCGCGATCGCCGTTCTGCTTGCTTTGTTCGTACTGGTGGGCATGTTCGGCTACATCATGGTGTACGACTCGCTTAATGCTGGCGTCGCCTCGTCTGCGGAAGGCAGGTTGCGCGGCGGTTTCGATCAGCTCAAGCAAAAGGTCGAGCAGCATCGTCCTCAAGCTGTTGCGCAGAAATGTAAATCCTGCGGTGGCGTGTTGATTCCCGGCGACCAGTTTTGCGGGGAATGCGGGCAACGAATTTGATGTTCTGCTCCACAGCATGAGGCGGAACGACAGCACACCCGTCACACTCACATCCCGATCATCAAAACCCGCTTGATGTATCGAACTGAGCGCGGGTTGCTGCGGCAGCAGTCATACGTATCGCCGCGAGTTGCGAGGCCATCTCATTTCTTCTGCCCCGCCTTAATCCGCTCAGGCCAAACCTGTAACCGCCGCAGCAGCGCCGATCTGCCAGTTGAGATCGAGCGCTGCAGCATTGAATTTCCTGTCTGCCTGTGAGCACCGATTATTTCTTCGGCGCTTGCTGCAGCCCGCGATTGATCAGCATCGGCTCGATGTTCGGATTGGCGCCGCGCCAGTCGCGGTACATCTTGGCCAGATCCTCGGTGTTGCCGCGCGAGAGCACCATCGCGCGGAAGCGGTCGCCGTTGGCGCGGGTCAGGCCGCCGTGGTCCTTGAACCACTGGAAGCCGTCGTCGGCCAGCATCTCGGTCCACAGGTAGGCGTAGTAGCCGGCCGCGTAGCCGTTGCCCCAGATGTGCTGGAAATAGCTGGAGCGGTAGCGCGGCGGCACGTAGCTGAGGTCGAGGTGGTCCTTTTTCAGCGACGCGGTCTCGAACTGGTCGGCGTTCTGCAGCGGCGCGTTCGCGCCCAGGGTGTGCCAGTTCATGTCGAGCATGGCGGCCGCCACCAGCTCGGTCATGTCGTAGCCCTTGTTGAAGTTGCCGGCCTTTTTCATCTTCTCGACCAGCGCGGCGGGCATCGGCGCGCCGGTCTTGTAGTTCTTCGCGTAGTGGGCGAACACCTTCGGGTCGCTGGCCCAGTGCTCGTTGAACTGCGACGGGAACTCGACGAAATCGCGCGCCGTGTTGGTGCCGGACAGAGTCGGATATTGCTCGTCAGCAAACATGCCGTGCAGCGCGTGGCCGAACTCGTGGAACATGGTGATCACGTCGTCGAACGACAGCAGCGCCGGCTGCCCGGGAGCGGGCTTGGCGAAGTTGGCGACGTTGTAGATCACCGGCTTGGTGCCCATCAGTTTCGACTGGGTGACCAGGTTGTCCATCCAGGCGCCGCCGCCCTTGTTGTCGCGCTTGTAGTAATCGCAGTAGAACAGCGCCAGCGACTTGCCGTTGTGGTCGAACACCTCGAACACGCGCACGTCCGGCTGGTACACCGGGATGTCGTGGCGCTCCTTGAAGGTGAGCCCGTAGAGCTGGTTGGCGGCGTAGAACACGCCGTTCTGCAGCACATTGTTCAACTCGAAGTACGGCTTGATCTGGTTCTCGTCGAGGTCGTACTTGGCCTTGCGCACCTGCTCGGCGTAGAAGTTCCAGTCCCACGGCTGCAGCTTGAAGCTGGGCTGCTTCAGCGCGGCCTGGTCCTGGTCGATCTGCGCCTGGATGTCGGCCGCCTCGGCGCGCGCGCGCGCGGTGGCGGCCGGCACCAGTTGCTGCATGAAGTGGATCGCCGTGGCCGGCGTCTTGGCCATCTGGTCTTCCAGCTTCCACGCCGCATAGTTGGGGAAGCCGATCAGCGCGGCCTGCTCGGCGCGCAGCTGCGCCAGCCGCTCGATGGTCTTGCGGGTGTCGTTGGCGTCGCCGTGCTCGGCGCGGTTCCACGACGCCTCGTACAGCGCCTTGCGGGTGGCGCGGTCGGTCAGCTCCTGCAACTCCGGCTGCTGGGTGGTGTTCTGCAGCGTCAGCACCCACTTGCCGGTGAGCCCGCGATCCTTGGCCGCCTGGGCGGCGGCGGCGATCTCGGCGTCGGACAGGCCGGCCAGCTGGGCCTTGTCATCCACCACCAGCGCGGCCTTCTTGGTCGCCGCCAGCAGCTTGTTGGTGAACAGCGTGCCGAGGGTGGACTCCTCCTTGTTCAGCGTCTTGAGCTTGGCCTTGTCGGCGGCGGAAAGCTCGGCGCCGTGATGCACGAACTTCTTGTAGACCACTTCGACCAGCCGCTGCGACTCCGGATCGAGCTTGAGCGTGCCGCGTTCGTCGTAAACCTTTTTCACGCGCTGGAACAGCTTGTCGTTGAGGTACATCGCGTCGCTCAGCGCAGCCAGCCGCGGCGCTTCGAATTGCTGCACCTTCTGCAGCGCGTCGTCGGTGTTGGCGCCGGCCACCGCACCGAAGACCAGCAGCTCGCGGTTGAGCATGACGCCGGATTTCTCCATCGCCACGTAGGTGTTCTCGAACGTGGCCGGCTCCGGGTTGTCGGCAATCTTGCCGATTTCCGCCAGCTGCCGCCTGATCCCCTCGTCGATCGCCGGCTGGTAGTCGCTGTCCTTGATCTTGTCGAAGGGCGGCGCCTGGAACGGCAACGTGCTGGCGCTGAAAAACGGGTTGACGGTGCCCGCGGCGGACGTCGCGGCGGTGGCGGAGACGGAGGCGCCGAGAGCGATGGCGGTGGCGAGCACGAGCATGCGAAGACGAGGCATCGGATTTTCCCAGGTGATGCGTCCGCGAGGCGGACGCGCAGAAACGCTGACTATGCACTGTAATCCTGGCGGCAGGCCGGGCACCTGTCCCGAAAGTCATCCCTGCAGGGCGAGCCCCCGATCAGTCAGGCCGCGCGCAGGTCACGCAGCGTCCAGGCCGCGCCGATCAGCAGATACAGCCGCTGCCGCACCACGCTCATCGGCAGCGCGGTGAGCAGCTCCACCTCGGTGTGCAGATCGGCCACCTGCGCACTCGCCTGCGCCGCCGGGTCGACCGCGCCCAGGGCGGCATCCACCGCGTCGGGATCGGGCTGCACCGCACGCCAGCGCTGGAACAGCGCGTCGCTGCGCAGCGCCTGCTGCAGCGCCGCGGCAAAATCGTCCGGACTCACGCCGTCCCACGCAAAGCGGGCATCCGCGCCGCGCGCGTGCGCCAGATCGGGCATCGAGAGGTAATAGTGATGGCGGGACATGGAACCTCCGGCAAGCGAACGGATGATGGGATGACGCGCCGCCTATCGACGCACGGCGGCCGTGAAGCCGCCCTGACGGCGGCGGTACGTCAGCCCAGCGCCGCCACCGCAGCGCGCAGCAGCACGGCAGCCGGTTCAGGCGCCACGCCGTGCGGCAGCACGCCCAGGCACGGCGCCGGCAGCAGCGCGCGCAGGCTGGCCAGATTCTCCTCCACCGCGAGCATGTCCGGATCGATGCGGTTGCCGATCCAGCCGAGCAGTTGGCAGCCGTCGGCGACGATCGCCCGCGCGCTCAGCAGCGCATGGTTGATGCAGCCCAGCCGCAGGCCAACCACCAGCAGCACCGGCAGCTGCCACTGCAGCGCGATATCCGATGCCAGCAGCCCCGGCGCCAGCGGCACCAGCCAGCCGCCCACGCCTTCCACCACCACGCGCGGATGGCTGGCCGACAGCGCCTCGAACGCCGTGCGCAGCGGCGGCAGCGCGATGGTCACGCCGTCGTGCGCCGCCGCCAGGTGCGGTGACAGCGGATCGCGCAGCGCGACCGGGTTGACCAGCGCATATGCCGGCGCGTCGCTGCTGGCCGCCTGCAGCGCCAGCGCGTCGTCGTTGCGCAGCCCCGCAGGTGTTTCCGCGCAACCGCTGGCGACGGGCTTCATGCCGCAGGCCTGGTAGCCGGCCGCGCGCAGCGCATGCAGCAGCGCGCACGCCACGTGGGTCTTGCCGATGCCGGTGTCGGTGCCGGCGATGAACACGGCGCGACTCATGCGCGCCCCTGCGCCGAGCGCTGAAAATCACTGCCTGCCATGGATGCTCCGTCGCCTGCCCCGGACACGCAGGGCGCGTGCCGGATGGCCCGGCGCATAATAGGCTTTTGCACGACAGGCCAGCGCATGTTTGAAGTCCGCCACCCCGTTCACGCCAGCAAGCGCGAACACTACGCTGAGCTGGTGACACAGGCGCGCGGCCTGCTGGCCGGCGAGCACGACCTGATCGCCAACGCGGCGAATTTTTCCGCGTTGGTCTATCACAGCCTGTCTGAGCTGAATTGGGCCGGCTTTTACCTGTTCGACGGCCGCGAGCTGGTGGTCGGCCCGTTCCAGGGCAAGCCGGCGTGCATCCGCATCGCGCTGGGTCGAGGCGTCTGCGGCACCGCCGCGCAGATGCGGCAGACCCAGCTGGTGCGCGACGTGCACGCGTTCGACGGGCACATCGCCTGCGACGCCGCCTCGCAGTCGGAAATCGTGGTGCCGCTGGTCAAGCCCGACGGCAACCTGCTCGGCGTGTGGGACGTGGACAGTCCGCTGATAGGGCGCTTCGACGAGGACGACCGTGACGGCATGCAAGCGCTGTGCGCCGTGTTCATGGCATCCGTCTCCACCTGATGGCGGCGGCGTGACGTATTGCGTTGGAGCCCGCCAAAGCGCGCGCTAGACTCCGCCGATGTCTCCCAGCTCACGCAAACGCCAGCCGCGTCGACCGGCCTCGTCGCCAGCGCCGCGGCCGCGCCCCGGTGCGCAGCGACTGACGGCAAAAAAGCCGCCGCTGCCGGCGGACAGCTCGACCCGCGCCACGCGGCTGCTGCAGCGGCTGCTGCAGTGGCTGCCGCCGCGTCAGCGCGAGAAGGCGCTGGACTATCTGGTGCTGACCCGGATGGATCGGCCGATCGGTGCGCTGCTGCTGCTGTGGCCGACGTGGTGGGCGCTGTGGCTGGCGGCCGGCGACTTCCCGCCGTGGCAGCCGCTGATCATCTTCACCCTCGGCGTGTTCGCGATGCGCGCGGCCGGCTGCGCGATCAACGACTACGCCGACCGCAAGCTCGATCCGCAAGTGGCGCGGACGGCTGGACGTCCGATCGCCAGCGGCCGGGTGACGCCACGCGAGGCGCTGCTCGTGTTCGCCGCGCTGCTGGCGTTCGCGTTCGTGCTGGTGCTGTTCACCAACCGGCTCACCATCGAGCTGTCGTTCGCCGGCGCCGCGCTGGCGGCGATCTACCCGTTCACCAAGCGCTATACCTACCTGCCGCAGGTGGTGCTGGGCGCCGCGTTCGGCTGGTCGATCCCGATGGCGTTTGCCGCGGTGATGCACACGGTGCCACCGCTGGGCTGGCTGCTGTTCCTCGGCAACATCCTGTGGTCGGTGATCTACGACACCGAGTACGCGATGGTCGATCGCGACGACGACCTCAAGGCCGGCGCCAAATCCACCGCGATCCTGTTCGGCGACGCCGACCTGCCGATCCTGGCCATGCTGATGGGCACCTTCCTGCTGGCGATGCTGTTTGTCGGCCAGCGCGCGGCGCTGGGCTGGCCGTACTGGCTGAGCCTGCTGGTGGCGGCCGGGCTGTTCGGCTACCAGCTGTGGCTGATCCGCGGCCGCGCCCGCGACGCCTGCCTCGCCGCGTTCCGGCATAACAATTGGCTCGGTCTGGTGCTGTGGATCGGCATGGTGCTGGCGCTGGCGGTGCGCTGAGCGCGAGCTTTGAGTGTGGGAGCGACTTCAGTCGCGATGCTCCAGCTTTGATGTAGCGAGAGAGCAAGCAATGGAGCATCGCGACTGAAGTCGCTCCCACTGTTTACCCGCGCGGTGACGGCGCGCGCGCCAGCGCCCACACGTCGACCCGCTGCGCGCCGGCGCGCTTGAGCACGCGGGCGCATTCGGCGAGGGTGGCGCCGGTGGTCATCACGTCGTCGAGCAGCGCCACGTGCGGCGGCAGCGGCGGCGTGCCGGCGCGCAGCGCGAACGCACCGCGCACGTTGCGGCGGCGGCCGGTGGCGTCGAGCTCGGTCTGCGCGTCGGTGCGGCGGATGCGCTGCAGCGCATCGTGGCGCAGCGGCACGCCGAACTCGCGCGCCAGCGGCCGGGCCAGTTCCAGCGCCTGGTTGTAGCCGCGCTGGCGCAGCCGCTGGCGATGCAGCGGTACCGGCAGCAGCAGTTGCGGCAGCTCGATGCTGCGCGGCTCGCG
>JAJYSM010000082.1 GCA_021793575.1 Pseudomonadota bacterium | reverse complement strand
GCGCCACGCGGCCAGGTGCCGCCTCCAGAATGCTGCCTTGTTGCCCATGCGCTTGCTCCTGTGAAAACAGGCGCGTATCGCAACAGCTGTCGAAGGCTCAGTACAGGTGAGGTGCCCGGACGCTTACAGGCCATCCTTGCGATCCGCGTGCAGTGGCTGCGCGGCCTGCCGGCGCTGGCGCGCGCGGCCAGCATGACTATTCTGTGGGCTGCGCGGCCGATGCCATGCAAGCCTGACGCGCAGCGTCACTGTATCAGCGCGCTGCCCCGGCCGCTGCGCGCCCAGCAGTTTTCGGTATGCTCCGCAACTCATCCAGCACTGCGCTATGAGTGGGCGAGCAGCTCGGAAATTGTGAGCTCGGTAAAGTCAGGAAGATTCATAGCAGCTAACTTAAAGTAGATTTCAAAGTGCAGTGTAATCCTGCAACCTATCCCATGTGTTCGATGCCTTTGCCGAGACCTTGGCCTACAAAAATCAATGACTTGATCCCCTTGGTGCAGCCTAATCCCGCAGCTTAATCTCGCCATGTCGGGAATTGGGCTGGAGGTCACGATGTCATCCTTTCACGGAGCAGGGCAGCAAGCAAGCAGCAGGGGCGAGCGATCGCCGAAGTTGCTGGATCAGGTGCGCGAGCGTATGCGCCGCCTCGGTATGGCCAAGCGCAGCGAGGAGGCCTATGTGGGCTGGATTCGCCGGTTCATCCTGAGCAACGGCAAGCGACATCCGGCTGACATGGGGGCGCCGGAGATCGAGCGCTTCCTGACTTCGCTGGCCGTGCAGGGACAAGTGGCCGCATCCACTCAGAACCAGGCGTTGTCGGCCTTGCTGTTTCTTTACCGGCAAGTGCTGGGTGTCGAGTTACCTTGGCTGGATGGCATCGAACGGGCGAAGAAGCCGCAACGGCTGCCGGTGGTGTTGAGCAGGTCGGAAGCGACAGCCTTGCTGGGCGAGCTGACGGGCACGCATTGGCTGATGGGGAGCCTGTTGTACGGCACCGGCATGCGGCTGATGGAATGCGTGCGATTGCGGGTCAAGGATGTTGACTTTGAACGTGGTGAGATCGTCATACGCCAAGGCAAGGGCGCGAAGGATCGCCGCACCATGCTTCCGCGCGTGCTGAGTGAACCATTGCGTGCGCAGCTGGCTGAGGCGCGGCGCATCCACGAACGTGATGTTGGCGCAGGGTTTGGTCGCGTGTGGATGCCGGACGCGCTGGCTCGCAAATTTCCCGGCGCATCACGAGAATGTGGCTGGCAATACGTCTTTCCGGCGTCCACTCGCAGCACCGATCCACGCGATGGGGCGGAACGTCGCCATCATGTGGACGAATCGTCGTTGCAACGCGCGATCAAGTCGGCGCGCGGCCGCGCCGGCATCGTCAAACCCGCCACCTGCCATACGCTGCGGCATTCCTTTGCCACGCACTTGCTGGAGGCCGGGCAGGATATTCGCACTATCCAGGAATTGCTCGGACACAAGGACGTGGCGACCACGCAGATTTACACGCACGTGCTCAATCGCGGCGGGCAGGGGGTGGTCAGTCCGCTGGATCGGTCGTAGCTGGAGGCAGTCAAGCGTTCGCATCGCGCTTCGACAGGCCCTCATCCGCCTGTCGGCACCTTCTCCCGGCGGGAGAAGGATCAGCATCGTGAGGACGCGGATGGTCAGCCCGGCCGGCGCGCGCCGAGCAGCACCAGCACTTCCTGCGCGCTGCGCAGGCGTTCGCTGGCGCCGGGCAGGTCCAGCGTGATCTTCAGCTTGTCCTGGCCATCCAGCTTGTACACGCGCGGCAGGCGCTGGATCAGCTTGATGATGAGCAGGGGGTCAACCTCGGGCTTTTCACGGAACACGATGCGCCCGCCGCTGGCGCCGAAGTCCAGCTTGCGGATGCCCAGCGGCGTGGCCATCAGCTTGAGGCTCGCCACGGCGAACAGCTGCTTGGCGCTGTCCGGCAGCAAGCCGAATCTGTCGATCATCTCCACCTGCAGGTCGCGCAGTGCCTCTTCACTGCGCGCGCTGGCGATGCGCTTGTACAGCGTGAGGCGCGCATGCACGTCGGGCAGATAGTCGTCCGGGATCAGTGCGGGCAGGTGCAGCTCCACCTCGGTTTCGTGTTCGCTGCTGAGGTCGAAGTCAGGCACCTTGCCGGACTTCAGCGCGCGCACCGCGCGGTCAAGCAGCTCGGTGTAGAGCCCGAAGCCGATCTCCTGAATCTGGCCGGACTGCTCGTCGCCCAGCAGCTCGCCGGCGCCGCGGATTTCCAGATCGTGGGTGGCCAGGGTGAAGCCGGCGCCCAGTTCCTCCAGCGAGGCCAGCGCCTCCAGCCGCTTCTGCGCGTCGGCGCTGATCGACTTGCGGTCGGGCACCACCAGGTAGGCATACGCGCGATGGTGCGAGCGGCCCACGCGCCCGCGCAGCTGGTGCAGCTGGGCCAGCCCGAAGCGGTCGGCGCGGTCGATGATGATGGTGTTGGCGGTGGGGATGTCGATGCCCGTCTCGATGATGGTGGTGCACACCAGCACGTTGAAGCGCTGGCGGTGGAAATCCGCCATCACGCCTTCCAGTTCACGCTCGGGCATCTGGCCGTGGGCGATGCGGATGCGCGCCTCGGGCACCAGTTCCTGCAGCTCGCGCACGGTGCGCTCGATGCTTTCGACCTCGTTGTGCAGAAAGAATACCTGGCCGCCGCGCGCCAGCTCACGCTGCAGCGCCTCGCGGATGGTCGCCGGATCCCACGCGGCGATGAAGGTGCGCACAGCGCTGCGATGCGCCGGCGGCGTGGCGATCAGCGAGAGGTCGCGCAGGCCGGCCATCGCCATGTTCAGCGTGCGCGGAATCGGCGTGGCGGTCATGGTCAGCAGGTCGACCTCGGCGCGCAGCTTTTTCAGCTGCTCCTTCTGGCGCACGCCGAAGCGCTGCTCCTCGTCGACGATCACCAGCCCCAGGTTCTTGAACTTGATGTCCGGCTGCAGCAGCTTGTGCGTGCCCACGATCACGTCGATCTGGCCATCGGCGAGGCGCTTCAGTGCGTCGTTCACTTCCTTGGCGGACTTGAAGCGCGACAGCACGTCCACCCGCACCGGCCAGTCGGCGAAGCGGTCGGCGAAGTTGCGGTAATGCTGCTGGGCGAGCAGGGTGGTCGGCACCAGCACCGCCACCTGCTTGCCCGCGGTGGCGGTGGCGAACGCAGCGCGCAGCGCCACCTCGGTCTTGCCGAAGCCGACGTCGCCGCAGATCACCCGGTCCATCGCGCGCGGCGCGGCCAGATCGCCCAGCACGGCCTCGATCGCGCTGGCCTGGTCGGGCGTCTCCTCGAACGGAAAGCTGCTGCCGAACTCCTCCACCAGCTGGCGGTCGATCGGCATCGACTCGCCGCCGCGCGCCTCGCGCTGGGCGTAGATCGCCAGCAACTCGGCGGCGACGTCGCGCACTTTCTCGGCGGCCTTCCTGCGCGCACGTTCCCACGCATCGCCGCCCAGCGAATGCAGCGGCGCCAGCTCCGGCGCGGTGCCCGAATAGCGGCTGACCAGGCCCAGCTGCGCCACCGGCACGTACAGCTTGTCGCCCTTGGCGTACTCGATGGTGAGGAACTCGCCCTGCATGCCGCCCACGTCCATTGACTGCAGGCCCTGGTAGCGGCCCACGCCGTGATCGACGTGCACGATCGGTGCGCCGAGGCTGAGCTCGGTCAGGTCGCGGATGATGCTTTCCGGATCGCGCGCGCCGCCGCGGCGCCGCCGCCGGTCGCGCTCGCTGCGCACGCGCTCGCCGTACAGCTCGCGCTCGGTGAGCACGGTGATGGCCGGTTTGCTGAGCGCGAAACCTTGTTCCAGACCGGCGATGGTGATGGCGAACTTCGGTTCGATGAAAGTGCGCGCTGTTGCCCCCTCTCCCCCGGCCATGCCGGGGGAGAGGGTTGGGGTGAGGGGGCGCTCTTGTCCTTGAGCAACGAAAGAAGCCCCCCTCTCCCCAGCCCTCTCCCCCGACGTCGTCGGGGGAGAGGGTGCAAGCGCGGCAGCATCGAGGAACGCCTGCCAGCTCTCCACGTTCTGCGGCTTCATCCCCGCCGCCGCCAGCGTCTCGACCAGCACCTCGCGTCGTCCCGCCGAATCCGCCGCGAGCAGCACGCGGCCGGGATAACTGGCGAGGAAGTGCCGCAGCGCGGTGCCCGGCTCCTCGCCCTTGCGGTTGAGCGGCAGCTCGGGTGCCGGCTGCGTGCCGGTGGCCGTTGCATGTTCATGGCCACTGTCGACCACTTCGATGCGCAGGCGTTTGTTGAGCTGCTCGCGTAACGACTCCGGCGACAGGTACAGCTCGGCCGGCGGCAGCACCGGACGCTCGATGTCGTGCGCGCGCTGCTCGTAGCGTTCGGCGGTCTGCGTCCAGAAGGTCTCCGCGGCCTCGCCGGCGCCCTCGCCGAGTACGAACAGCGCGTCGTCGGCGAGGTAGTCGAACAGCGTAGCCGTACCTGTATGCGGTTCTCCCGCAATGCCCCGTCCGTCCATGTGCGGACTCTTCGCCGGGAAAAACAGCGGCAGGTAATACTCGATGCCGCCCGGGGTGACGCCTTCCTTCATGTCCTGATACAGCGGGCAGCGGCGCACGTCGATCGGAAAGCGTTCGCGCAGATGGCTGCGGAACGCCTTGGCCGCCTCGTCGGTGAGCGGGAACTCGCGCGCCGGCAGCAGCTCGATCTTTGCCACCTGCTGCTGCGAGCGCTGGGTTTCCGGATCGAAGCTGCGGATCGACTCCACTTCGTCGTCGAACAGCTCGATGCGGTACGGCTCGACCGCGCCCATCGGAAAGATGTCGATCAGCGCGCCGCGCACCGCGAAGTCGCCGGGCTCGGCCACCTGCGGCACGTTGCGGTAGCCGCAGGCCTCCAGCCGGCGCTGCTCGGCGATCAGGTCGAGCTGCTGGCCCTTGGCCAGCACCAGCCCGGCGCCGGTGATGTGCGCGCGCGGCGCGATGCGCTGCATCAGCGTGGCCACCGGCACCACCAGCACGCCGCGCTTCACGGCGGGTAGCCGGTACAGCGTGGCAATGCGCTGCGAGACGATTTCCGGATGCGGGCTGAAGACGTCGTAGGGCAGGGTTTCCCAATCCGGGAAATGCAGCACCGGCAGGCCGCCGGCAAAGACCTTCAGCTCCGCCTCCAGCGCCTGCGCGCGCTGGGTGTCGCGCGTCACCGCCACCAACAGGCCGTCGTGGCTGCGCGCCGACTCGGCGATCAGCAGGGCGCGGGCGGAGCCGTGTGGCGGGGTCCAGTAGCGGCGCTGCCGCGGCGTGGTGGGCAGGGGCGGATGCGTGATCGGGCTGGGCATAGGGAACGCGGGTTCAGGGCGCCGCCATCGGGCCGCGCCGGGGAAAGCGGGCAAGTGTAGCGTGCCGGCAGCGGTCGACCGTCTGCGCGTGATGGCGCAGGCACGAAGTGCCGATGCAGTGCCTGTCCGGGCGCGACGCTAGACGACTCGCGAGGCAGCGGACGCCTGCAGCTGCAGCGAGATCTGCGCCACGCCCGGCTCGTTCGGTGACGGCCGCCGCACGAAGCCGAGTTCCTTGCACAGATCCAGCATCGGGCGATTTTCCAGCAGCACATAACCCCAGATTTCCGCCACGCCGCGGCGACGGCAGTCGTCGACCAGCCGCTGCATCAGCAGGGTGCCCAGCCCGATGTGGGTCCAGCTTTGCTCCACCAGCACCGAGAATTCGGCGCTGTCGGCGGCCTCGTCGACATAAATGCGGCCGACGCCACGCATCTCCGCCGGAACGACAGTTTCGTCGATCAGCACCCACGCGGTTTCCAGCGCCGGATCGATCCGGCACAGCCGCTGCGCCATCGGTGCCGGCAACTCGGACATCGCATGCAGAAAGCGCCGGCGGATGTCCCGTGGCGACAGCCGCTTGAAGCAGCGCTGCAGCGCCGCGACGTCATCCGGCCGGATCGCGCGCAGCACCAGCTCGCGGCCGTCGCTGGTGTGCACCGGCTCGAAGTCTTGTCCTGGCACCTCAGGCGCACGACCAAACCGCTCGCTGCTGCGCGGCGGCAGCCGGGCGAAACGGATCGGCGCGGCAAAGTCGATGGCAGGGGTCATGGGCAGCTCCATACTTTTGCGTATTGTGTGCAATGCAGCATGAATCTGCAATGATGATTCCAGCGGTCATTTGTCGCGCGGGGAAGGGGCCTGGCATCAACAACGTGGGGGTCAATCCACCACATCCGGCTCGAAGAAGCTCCAGCGGATATCGTCGAATTGCGCCTTCATCGCGGCTTCGACGGTATTGATCGCGTCGATCAGGGCGCGGTCGCTGGCGGCGGGCTGCATGCGGGCCTTCACCGCCACCATCACGTCGGGGCCCATCTGCAGGGTGATCAGGTTGAGCACGTCGGCGATTTCGGGGCGGCTTTCGAGGAAGCGCAGCAGCTCGGCGCGGCGGCGCGGTTCCACGCCCTGGCCGATCAGCAGCGCCTTTACCTCGATCGCCAGCAGCACCGCCACCACCAGCAGCAGCACGCCGATCACCACGGTGCCCAGCGCATCGAACAGCAGGTTGCCGGTGAGCATAGTGGCGCCGATCGCCAGCGCGGCCACGCACAGGCCGAGCAGGGCGGCCAGGTCCTCGCCGAAGATCACCAGCAACTCGCTGGAGCGGGTCTCGCGAAACCAGGTCCACAGGTTCTGCGCGCCGCGCGCCTTGTTCACCTCGACCATGCAGCCGCGCATCGAGAAGCTCTCCGCGACGATGCCGAACAGCAGCACGCCCAGCGCCAGCCACGGCCACTTCAGCGGCTCGGGGTCATGCAGCTTGTGCAGGCCCTCGTAGACCGAGAACATGCCGCCCACGCTGAACAGCAGGATCGCCACCAGAAACGACCAGAAGTACAGCGCGCGGCCCCAGCCCAGCGGGTAGTCGTCCGAGGCCGGCCGCCTGGCCTGGCGCATGCCCAGCAGCAGCAGGCCCTGGTTGCCGCAGTCGGCCAGCGAGTGCACCGCCTCGGCCAGCATCGCGCCGGAGCCGGTGAGCAGCGCGGCAAACAGCTTGGCCAGGAAGATCGCGAAGTTGGCGCCGAGCGCGAGCAGGATCGCCCTCAGCGAGTTGGCGTTGGCGGACATGCGGCTCCGTTCCCCATGGGGTGAGCCGCGCTGCGGGCGGCCCGGGTTGACTCAGTGAATGCCGACGCCCAGGCCCAGGCCGAAGTGGACGTTGTTGCGGCCCTTGCCCATCTCGGCGGCGCTCCACACGTGCGACTGCGCCACCGTCACCAGCGGAAACACGTAGTCGGCCTCGCCGACCTTGCCGGCGCGGCTGCCGTTGAGTTTGCCGCTTACTGTCATCAGCCCGCCGGAGGGATAGTCCAGCGGTTCGACGTAGCCGGGCATCACCGCGATGAAGCGGCCGCTGCCGCTGTCGTTCGCCTGCGGGCGCTGCGAGGCATCCAGCGGATAGCCGAGCAGTTCGATCTCGCTGTGGTCGGCGTAGTTCTTCACCTGCACGATGCGGCCGCCCCAGATCACCTGGCCGCTGGCATAGCGTTCGGGCGATTGCGACACCTGCATCGGGGTGGCGATGACTTCGCTGGCGCTGGTCGGGTAGATCGGCGCCGGCGCGCAGGCTGCCAGTGCCAGCGCGGCTGAAAGGGCGGATACAACGAGCAGGGAGCGGGCGGCGGTACGCATGATCGAAACTCCTGTGGCAGGTGCCTGGAAGCGGGGCAGCGTGGATGCTTGCACGAACTACGCTACAACAGATGGCTTCAGCGTGGCGTGCAGCGCGGCCCGCGGGCCGCAGCTCAGCGCCGGCGCGGTGGCGTGGCGACTGGCCGCAGCAGCCGCGAGGCCGGCAGCGGACTGGGCGCGGGCGGTTCGGCGCCTTCCTGCAGCAGCCAGTCCAGCTTCCATTCGGCCGGGCGCTGCGTCGACAGCAGTCGCGCCATGGCGCGCAGCGGCTCGCGCAGGGCGTCGTCCAGCTGCCACGGCGCATTCAGGATCACCATGCCGGCGCCGTTCAAGCGCAGCGGCGAGTCGTCCGGATGCAGCAGCAACTCGGCGCGCAGCACGCGCTTGGCACCGCTGCGCTGCAGGCCGCGCAGGAACGGCTGCACCTGGCTGCGCAGCTTGATCGGATACCACACCGCATAGATGCCGCCGGGCCAGCGCTGCAGCGCCTCCTTGAGGGTTTTCTCAAGTTGCCGGTACTCGCTGTCCTGCGCCTCGTAGGGCGGATCGATCAGCACCAGGCCGCGCTTCTCCGGCGGCGGCAGCAGCGCCTTCAGCGCTTCGTAGCCGTCGCGGTGATGCACGTGGATGCGCGGATCGTGGCGGAACAGCTCGCGCAGCCGCGTCGCTTCCTCCGGGTGCAGTTCGCTCAGCTGCGCGGTATCGCCGGCGCGCATCGCCGCGGCGGCCTGCAGCGGCGAGCCGGGATAGAGCTTGAGGCCGTCCTCGTTGCCGGGCAGGGCGAGGATGCTGTCCAGCCAGCGGCGCAGCAGCGGCGGCAGGCTGCCGGCGGCCTGCGGCGCATGGGCATGCAGGTCGGGATACAGCAGGCGCGCGATGCCGTCCTTGTATTCGCCGGTTTTGCCGGCTTCTTTGCCGTCGAGCGCGTAGCAGCCGCTGCCGGCGTGCGTCTCGATCAGCGTGAACGGGGTCGGCTTGGCCTTCAGCGCCTCGATCAGCGCGAGCAGCACGGTGTGCTTGAGGACATCGGCGAAGTTGCCGGCGTGATAGGCGTGGCGATAATTCATCGCGGCAGTATAGAGGCCGCGTCACGCGCAACGCCGATCGGCTGCCGCCGGCGGGTTGGCCATGGCCTGCCGCCGCGGCCGTCTCGTCGTCCGCTGGCGGTAGCCGGCTGACGCTGTGGCATAACGAAAAGCCGCGGAAAATTTCAAGCTGGCTTCACATGTCCCGGTGCTAGGGTGCACTTGGTTGCGTCTGGCAACTCATCCCAAGGAAAACCCATGAAAATCTCGCACAAGCCGCTGCTGTCGATGTTCGGATCGCTTGCCCTGGTACTGGCCGTCAGCGGGGCCGCGGTGGCGCAGAGCAGCATGCCCGCCAAAGACGCCAACGGCATGGACAAGATGGGCGCGATGCATTCCGGACACGACTCGATGAAGGGCATGAAAGGCATGCACGGGCACATGATGGGCATGCATATGATGCCGGCCACCGTGACCGAAGTGGACACCCACACCGGCATGGTCGAGGCAAACGCCGAGGGCATGGCGCTGAAGGTGCATTTCCCGCCCGCCTCCGTGGCCAGCCTCAAGGCTGGTGACAAGATCACCCTGCACCTGGGTTACAGCAAGCCTTGAGCGGGTTGAACCCGCCTCCAGAGTTGAGGGCGCGCGCCGGCACGGGTAAGCTCGGCGCATGACCCGCACCCTGCACCAGCTCACTCGTTCACGCCTCTTGCGGGCGCTGGGTGTGCTGGCGTGGCTGATGCTGGTGGTCAATTCGCTGGCGGCGGCACCGCTGGGGATGACGGCGGGGCTGCATGCGCATGCCCCGCACGCTGCGCTGGCAGTGGTCGCTCAGGCTGTTCATGCCCCCACACCGGCGATGCCGGTCGCCGCTGCCAGCGCTGACGATCGCCCGTGCTGCAACGCCCCGGCCGACTGTTGCGATGGTCTCACCGCCCATGGCTGCTGCTGCGCGGCGGTGTGCAGCAGCAGCTTGCCGCCGGCTTCGCTGATGGCGCTGGTGCCAGCCGCCATGGGCACCCGTTATGCGCTGCCGCCGGTGCTCGGCGCACCATCGCGGCACGCCGCGCCCCCGCTGCGTCCACCAGCGGCCTGAGTTCTCCCGATCCGAAACGCGGCATCCGCGATCGCCGGCCATCGGCGACGGCGGACGCCAGTTGTGACTGGCATGTCCTGGCGTGCCGTCCCCGATGGAGCAACTCATGAAAATCATTCGTCCTTGCGACACCGATCCCTCGCGGCGGCGCTTTGTGCAGGGTGCCGTGCTGGGCGGCGCGGCAGCGGGCCTGGGACTGCTGCGCTCGCCGCATGCCTGGGCCGTCGATCGCGCCGCCGTCGCTGGCGGCACGGCGCATCCCCATGTGCTGAGCGGCACGGACTTTGCGCTGGAGATCGGCGAAACGCCGGTCAACTTCACCGGCGCCACCCGCCTGGCCACCACCGTCAACGGCCAGGTGCCCGGCCCGATCCTGCGCTGGAAAGAGGGCAGCACGGTGACCTTGCGCGTGACCAACCGGCTGCGCGTGCCGACCTCGATCCACTGGCACGGCATCCTGCTGCCGTTCCAGATGGACGGCGTGCCGGGCATCAGCTTTCCCGGCATTGCGCCGGGCGAAACCTTCGTCTACCGCTTTCCGGTGAAGCAGAGCGGCACCTACTGGTACCACTCGCACTCGGGCTTCCAGGAGCAGGCCGGCATGTACGGCGCGATCGTGGTGGAACCGGCCGCCGCCGAGCGCAACCCGGGCGACCGCGACTACGTGGTGATGCTCAGCGACTGGAGCGACAGCTCGCCCGGACACATCTTCGCCACGCTCAAGCGGCAGAGCGACTACTACAACTTCGCCGAACCCACGGCGCCGGAATTTTTCCGCGACGTGCGCACGCTGGGCCTGCAGCAGGCGCTGGCCAAGCGCAGGATGTGGAACCAGATGCGCATGAGCCCGAGCGACCTCGCCGACGTCTCCGCCTACACCTACACCTATTTGATGAACGGCACCGCGCCGGCGGGCAACTGGAGCGGGCTGTTCCGCCCCGGCGAAAAGGTGCGCCTGCGCTTCATCAACGGCTCGGCGATGACCATCTTCGACGTGCGCATTCCCGGCCTGAAGATGACGGTGATCGCCGCCGATGGCCAGGACGTGGCGCCGGTGGCGGTGGACGAGTTCCGCATCTCGGTGGCCGAGACCTACGACGTGATCGTTGAGCCGCAGGAGGATCGCGCCTACACCGTGTTCGCGCAGTCGATCGACCGCACCGGCTACGCCTGCGGCACGCTGGCGCCGCGCGAGGGCATGCAGGCCGAAGTGCCGGCGATGGACCCGCGCCAGCCTTTGAGTATGGTCGACATGATGGGCGCGATGGCGATGGGCGGCAGCGCGGCCCATGGCGGCATGCAGGGCATGGCTGGCATGTCGGACATGGCCATGCCGGGCGCCACCGCCGCGGTGCCGGTGGTGCGCCACGCCCGCACCGAGTACCACAATCCCGGCGTCGACATGCATGTGGACATGCCGCGCACGAATATCGACGACCCGGGCATCGGCTTGCGCAACAACGGTCGCCGCGTGCTGACCTACGCCGATCTGCACACCATCGGCGGGCCGATCGACGCGCGCGAGCCCGGCCGCGAGATCGAGCTGCACCTCACCGGCAACATGCAGCGCTACATGTGGTCGTTCGACGGCGTGAAGTTTTCCGACGCCACGCCGGTGCATTTTCGTGCCGGCGAGCGGCTGCGCATCGTGCTGGTCAACGACACCATGATGAACCACCCGATCCACCTGCACGGCATGTGGAGCGAGCTGGAGAATCCGGACGGCCAATTCCAGGTGCGCAAGCACACCATCAACGTGCAGCCGGCGCAACGCATCACCTATGCGGTGAGTGCCGATGCGCTGGGCCGCTGGGCCTATCACTGCCACATGCTCTACCACATGGAAGCGGGCATGTTCCGCGAAGTGGTGGTGTCATGAGTGCGCGTCGGAATGTGGCATCGACCCGGCCGCGGCGCACGGCGCTGATGGTCGCGCTGCTGCTGGCGCTGCCGCTGGCCGCCGCGGCGCAGACCGCGCCGGCGGCGTCCGCCAGCAGCGCATCGGCGGACATGGGCGGCATGGACATGGGCGCGATGCCCGGCATGCCGATGCCGGCTGCCGCAGCCAGCAGCGCGGCGCCGGCTGCGGCAACGCCGGCACGAAAAAAGCCCCTCCGCAAACCGGCGCCGCCGCCATCGAAAGAGATGCGGCACATGCATCACGGCAGCATGGCGATGCCGATGCCGGCGAACCCGGCTAGCCCGGCGGCCGCAGCGCCCGCGTCGGGCAGCATGCAGGCCATGGGCAACATGCCTGGCATGGATCACAGCGCGATGCCGGCCGTCACCCAGCCGGCGGCAGCGCCCGCCCCGCACGACATGCAGGGCATGCCAGGCATGGGCGACATGCCCGGCATGGATCACGGCGCCGCCAAAGCTCCGGCCGGGGCAGGCATGGCGGGCATGAGCATGGGCCCGATGCAGGGCGGCAATGCGCCGGCCAACGCGCGCAGTCCGGACTATTCCGACGGCGTCGGCTATGGCCCGATGCAGGGCATGGAGATGGCCGACAACGCGCCGCTGGGCAGGGTGCTGATCGACCAGCTGGAAACATTCCACGGCCGCGACGGCAGCGGCCAGCGCTGGGACGCCGAGGCCTGGTACGGCAACGACAGCAACAAGCTGTGGG
>JAJYSM010000081.1 GCA_021793575.1 Pseudomonadota bacterium | reverse complement strand
TCCTACACGGGTGCAAGCACACCAATGCAACATCGGTCTCTACTTCCCGCGCGCACTCCATGATGCCGCAGCCCATGTTTGTTCCGCGACAGCGCGCCGCCAAAGGCGGGGCGAAAACTCCTACAGTAAAGGCTGCGCGCACCGGGTGTGCTACTGCGGTAAGCTCGGGCGACCGTTTTCAGTCAGCGATGCCCATGCGTTTTGCCTTTGTTGCCAGCGACACCAGCGTTGCCCAGCAGGCATGGCGCAAGCTGGTCGATCGCTACGGCGACGTGCCGCCCGCGCAGGCCGAGCTGATCGTGGCGCTGGGCGGCGACGGCTTCATGCTGCGCACCCTGCATGCCCACTACGCGCTCGACGTGCCGTTCTACGGCATGAAGCTGGGCCGGGTCGGTTTCCTGATGAACAAGCATCGCCTCGACGAGCTGCCCGAGCGCATCGCGCGCGCGCATCTCGCCTCGCTGTTTCCGCTGCAGATGCAGGTCACCGACGCGGCCGGCAACGAGTACACGGCGCTGGCCTTCAACGAGGTGTCGCTGCTGCGCCAGAGCAATCAGGCGGCGCATCTGGAAGTGCAGCTCAACACCACCGTGAAGCTGCCCAACCTGGTCTGCGACGGCATTCTGGTGGCCACCCCGGCCGGCTCCACCGCCTACAATCTGTCCGCGCACGGGCCGATCCTGCCGCTGGACGCCAACGTGCTTGCGCTCACCCCGATCAGCCCGTTCCGCCCGCGCCGCTGGCGCGGCGCGATCCTGCCGCACCGCACCGAGGTGATCCTGCGCGTGCTCGATCCGGCCAAGCGCCCGGTCAGCGCCACCGCCGATTTCCACGAAGTGCGCGACGTGCGCACGGTGGCCATCCGCCAGTCCGGCGGGCAGGGCGTGCGGCTGCTTTTCGATCCCGAGCACAACCTCGAACAACGGATCCTCGACGAGCAGTTCGCGGCGGATTGATGAGCGGTGGAGTTGCCGCTTTGACCCCCTCTCCCCCGGCTCGCCGGGGGGGGGGAGCGTTGGGGTGATGGGGCGTCCTTGATGCCGGTTTTTACGAGCACGACCCGGCCCCCTTTGCTAGATTCGTCGCCATCCTTGTACTCGCCGTCGTCCGCATGACCCAACCGCCCATCGACACCCACGATCCGACCGCCCTCGGCGACAACCGCCTCGTCGTGGCCATCTCCTCGCGCGCGCTGTTCGATCTCGGCGACAGCCACGCGCTGTTCGAGCGCGACGGGCTGGACGCTTACCGCGCTTTCCAGATCGACCACGAGAACGAGATCCTCAAGCCCGGCGTGGCGTTTCCGCTGGTACAAAAGCTGCTCGGCCTCAACAAGCTGGCCGGCGACGTGCCGCCGGTCGAGGTGATCCTGCTGTCGCGCAACTCTGGCGACACCGGCCTGCGCATCTTCAACGCGATCCAGCATTACGGGCTGGAGATCAGCCGCGCCGCGTTCACCAGCGGCGCGCCCACCTCCGACTACATCGCGCCGTTCAAGGCCGATCTGTTTCTTTCCGCCAACGCCGAGGACGTGGGCCGCGCGCTCGCCGCCGGCGTGGCCGCCGCCACCATCCTGCCCAGCACCGCGCCACCGCGCGCCAGCGAGCAGCTGCGCATCGCCTTCGACGGCGACGCGGTGATCTTCGGCGACGAAGGCGAGCGCGTGTCGCGCGAGGAAGGGCTGGAAGCGTTCCATCGCAGCGAGACCGAGCACGCTGCCGAGCCGCTGTCGGTCGGTCCGTTCCGTGGCTTCCTCACCGCGCTGCACCGGCTGCAGATCGCGTTCCCGGCCGAGGACTCGCCGATCCGCACCGCGCTGGTCACCGCGCGCTCCGCGCCCGCGCACAAGCGCGTGATTCTCACCCTGCGCAAGTGGGGCGTGCGCATCGACGAGGCGCTGTTCCTCGGCGGCCGCGACAAGGGCCCGTTCCTCGACGCATTCGGTGCCGACATCTTCTTCGACGACTCGCCGGCCAACGTGGAGTCCGCGCGCAAGCACGTGGCGACCGGGCACGTGCCGCACGGGGTGAGCAACCATTAGTCGCGGTGGGCAGCGACCAGCGTTTTCAGGGTACCGGATGCCCCTTGCTCGCCGTCCAGATCGCATACCAGTCCTCGGCATCAAGCGTGACATCGAGCGCGGCGACCGCCTCGCGCAGGCCTGCGATGCGACCGCTGCCAGTGATCGGGTGCGGCCGCGACGGGTGGCGCAGGATCCACGCGTAGGCCAGCGTGGCGAGGCTGATGCCGAGCCGCGCGGCGATCGGCGTCATCGTCTCGCGCACGCGCAGCGCCTGCGCATCGTCGCCGTGGAACAGCCGGCCGCCGCCCAGCGGCGACCAGACCATCGGGCGCAGGCCGAGCGCCTGCGCCTGGTCCAGCGTGCCGTCGTCCAGCGCGTGCAGCGCCAGCGACGACAGCTCCAGCTGGTGGGTGACCAGCGGGTGGTGCTGGTGCAGCAGGGCGAACTGGCTGGCGCTGTGGTTGGACACGCCCCAGTGCGCCACCTTGCCCTCACGCGTGAGCGCGGCAAACGTTTCCGCCAGCGCGGCCGCGTCCATCAGGTAATCAGGCCGGTGGATCAGCAGCAGGTCCAACTGTTCGGTGCGCAGGTCGCGCAGCGACTGCTCCACCTGCGCGCGCACGTAGGCGGCCGAGGTGTCGTAGTGCTTCACCCGATATGGCCGCTGCGTCGAGCGCAGCCGGATGCCGCACTTGCTCACCAGCTGCATGCGTTCGCGCAGTGCCGGTGCTGCTTGCAACGCCTCGCCGAACAGCGACTCGGCGCGGTAGTCGCCGTAGATGTCCGCATGGTCGAAGGTGGTGATGCCCAGCGCCAGCGCCTGCTCGATCCAGCGTATGCGCGCCCGCACGTCGAGGTCCCACTCGGTGAGCCGCCACAGGCCAGCGACGACGGGCGAGAGTTCGAGGCTGGGAGCAGCGCGACTGGTGGACATGGCGGATTCGATGGGGAGGGGTGATGGCGGCGGCAGGCAGGGCAGTGTGCCCAGCCGGCGCCACTGTCACAAGCCGCAAGGCGGATTGCGCGACGTTATCCCCGGGTGCGCGATGCATGGTGGTTTCCATGCTGTGAATCTGCCAGGCCAGGAATCCTGGCCTCATGTCAACGCGTCGGGGTACGCCTCATTGCTTGATCGCACGAAAGGGCGACTTGTCGCGAAAGATTGCCGAAAGTTCCAGTGACCGCTATAAGAGGGTTCCCCCGATGGGGCGTTGCGACAGGGGGTCGCGATGCGGGGGCAATCCGTATTGACATTGCGAAGCGCAGCGTTACGGGTCTTCGTCGTATGTGAATCCGGTTCTGGGAAAGTCAACGATCTTTCTGGAGGGGAATGACATGCCATTACTCAAGCCCAGCGGCATTGGCCTCGCGCTCTATGCCGCCATCGGCCTGGTCGCAGCCAGTGGTGCACGCTCAACCACCATGACCGGCCCCGAGGTGAACTCGGCGGTTCAGCACGACACTCTGCACTCGTTGCGCGGGGTCATGCCCCGGCCTGACGATTTCGTCAAGAACTCGCACGCGCATCCGGTGCATCCGCTGCCGTTCATCGACGGCCCGGGCAACCAGAGCGACGGCGCCGTGCAGAGCAGCGGCACCGGCAGCTTTGCCCCCGCGCTGGGGGGCGGCTTCGAAGGCGTAGGTCAGGGTTTCAGCGGGCCGCAAGGCACCTTCACGGTCAACAGCGCCCCACCAGACACCAATGGTGCTGTGGGCGCCACCCAATACGTACAGATCGTCAACAGCGCCTTCGCAGTGTTCGACAAGTCGACCAAGGCGGTGGTGTATGGACCGGTAACCACCAATACGCTGTGGTCCGGTTTTGGCGGCCCCTGCGAGACCGACAACGACGGCGATGCCGTGGTGGTCTACGACAAGGCCGCCGGGCGCTGGGTGATCTCGCAGTTCGCGGTTACCGCTTCGCCGTACTTCCAGTGCGTGGCAGTTTCGGCCACCAGCGATGCCACCGGCGCCTATTACCGCTATGCGTTTCCGTACGGAAGCAGCTTTCCGGACTACCCGAAGATGGGCGTCTGGCCGGATGCGTACTACGAGACGTTCAACATGTTCAACGGCAATACCTTCGCCGGGGCAAAGCTGTGCGCTTACAACCGCAACGCGATGCTGAGCGGCGCGGCCGCCACGCAACAGTGTTTTCAGCTGTCGACCAGCTACGGCGGCGTGCTGCCGGCGGATCTGGACGGAAGCACGGCGCCGCCAGCTGGTTCGCCGAATTACCTGATGAACTTCGGCAGCAGTTCGCTCAACCTGTGGAAGTTCCACGTCGACTGGAGCAACACCGCCAACACCACCCTTGCCGGACCGACCAATATTCCGGTGGCATCGTTTGCGGCAGCCTGCGGCGGGGCGACCTGCATTCCGCAATACGGCACGCGTCAGCAGCTTGATTCGCTGGCTGATCGACTGATGTTCCGGCTTGCCTACCGCAACTTCGGCACGTATCAATCCCTGGTGGTCAGTCATTCGGTCAAGGTCGGTACCAATCGAAAGAATCCGTACACCGGCATCCGCTGGTACGAGATCCGCAACCCGGGCAGCACGCCGGTGGTCTACCAGCAGTCCACTTTCTCGCCCGACACTACCTATCGCTGGATGGGTTCGGTGGCGATGGACAAGCTGGGCGACATGGCGCTTGGCTACAGCGTTTCGAGCGGCTCGATTCATCCAGGCATTCGCTATACCGGACGCCTGGTGAGCGACCCGCTGAGTACCATGCAGGCCGAGAACAGCATCATCGAGGGTCTCGGCTCGCAGAGCGGCAACAACCTGGCGCGCTGGGGCGATTACAGCGCGATGACAGTTGATCCCACCGACGACTGCACATTCTGGTACACCACCGAGTACCTGCAGAACACCGGCTCGTTCAACTGGAATACGCGCATCGCGTCGTTCAAGTTCCCGAGCTGCCAGTAACCAGGGCACGCAGCTGCCCGGTTGCGCGAGCGTGGCCGGGCAGCGAGGTGCAGCAAGGATCGGAGGTGGCTCGCGTCGACACCCCTGGTTCCGCATGGGTCAGCTGGAAGAAGTTGCATGCACGCCGGATGCCGGCATCGTGCGGGGCGCGGCTTGCGTCGGTGCGCATCGCTTGGTTTGTTGGAGAAGGCTTCGGTGCGCAGTCACACCAGCTTCGCCCGCCACCACCAATGGGTGACTTTTTCCTCGCGCACCAGGGTGAACAGTCCGGCGCCAAGGATCAGCGCGATGCCGACCAGCATCGGCCAGTCCAGGTGGTCGCCGAACAGCCAGTAGCCGAAGCCGATCGCCCACAGCATCTGGCTGTACTGGGTCGGTGCGATGCGGTTGGCGGGTGCGCGCAGGGTGGCCAGCATCAGCAGCACGCCGGCGAGTCCGGAGAGCAGGCCGTAGCCGGCCAGCAGGCTCCACTGGTGCAGGTTGGGCATGACGAACTGGGGCAGCATCAGCAGGCCGCCGAGCAGCAGCGGGCCGACCACGCTGGCACCGTACAGGCTGATGTGCTTTTCGTGCGGGCCGGCCATGCGCAGGGCCACCACCGAAACGGCGCCGGAGAGTCCGCAGACGATCGCCGCCAGATGGCCGACGCCCAGCTGGCGGAAGCCCGGACGAAGTACCACCAGCACGCCGATGAAGCCGATGCATACCGCCGACCAGCGCCGCCAGCCGACGTGTTCCTTCAGAAACACCACCGACAGCAGCGTCACGAAGATCGGCATCAGAAAGATCAGCGCAAACACCTCGGCCATCGGCAACGCGGTGAAGGCGATCACGGCGGCGATGCTGCAAATGGCTCCAGCGGCGGCACGCAACCACCACAAGCCGGGGCGGTTGGCCATCACCACGTCGCGCCAGCGGGCGTGCCTGCCCTTGATGAAGGGCAGCGCGGCCAGGCCCAGCGTCGCGCCGAAGAACACCGCCTCGTAGGCGGGCAGCGAACCGTGCAGCGACTTCACGAAGGCATCGCTGATCGAGAAGGCTGCGTAGCACGCGAAGCCCAGCAGTACACCTTGGCGCATGGGGTTTCCAACAGGGGAGGCAGCCGCAGCCGGCGCGGCCGCGAGGCAGACTATCGTCCCACAGGTGACCGCCGGGCGTCCGGCCCGGCGCCTGCCATATCTGGCCGCCGCGGTGACCGCTGCCGGCAGCGCCCGCTACAATAACGGGATTTCCTGCCTACCACGGAACCCGCCCATGGCTGTCCGCCTCAACCCGCTCGACCTGTACGACGTCCGCTCGCTGCTCACCGACGAGGAGCGCATGGTGCAGGACACCGTCGGCCGCTTCGTCGACGAGAAGGTGCTGCCGATCATCGGCGACTGCTTCGAGCAGGGCCGCTTTCCGCAGGAGCTGATTCCCGAGATCGCCAGTCTCGGCCTGCTCGGCGCCACCATCCCCGCGGAGTACGGCGGCGCCGGCATGAACGCGGTCAGCTACGGCCTGATCTGCCAGGAGCTGGAGCGCGGCGACTCGGGCCTGCGCAGCTTCGCCTCGGTGCAGAGCTCGCTGTGCATGTACCCGATCTTTGCCTACGGCAGCGAGGCGCAGCGCAAGCGGTACCTGCCGAAGATGGCGGCCGGCGAAGTGATCGGTTGCTTCGGCCTGACCGAGCCGCACGGCGGTTCCGATCCGGCCAACATGAAGACCCATGCGAAGCAGGATGGCGGCGACTGGGTCATCAACGGCGCCAAGATGTGGATCACCAATGGCAACCTGGCGCATATCGCGATCGTGTGGGCGCAGACCGAGGACGGCATCCAGGGCTTCGTGGTGCCGACCGACACCATCGGCTTCAAGGCGCAGGAAATCCACAAGAAGATGAGCCTGCGCGCCTCGGTCACCTCGGCGCTGTTCTTCGACGATGTGCGTGTGCCCGACAGCGCGCGGCTGCCGAACGTGAAGGGCCTGAAGGGGCCGCTGGGCTGCCTCAACCAGGCCCGCTACGGCATCACCTGGGGCCCGATCGGCGCGGCGCAGGCGTGCCTGAAGGAAGCGCTCGACTACACCGCCGGACGCATCATCTTCGAGCGTCCGCTGGCGGCCAACCAGGCGATCCAGCTGAAGCTGGCCGACATGGCCCGGCGCATCACCACCGCGCAGCTGCTGTCGCTGCAGCTCGGCCGCCTGAAGGACGCCGGCAAGCTGCAGCCGACCCAGGTGTCGCTGGCCAAGTGGAACAACGTGCGCATGGCCATCGACATCGCGCGTGAGTGCCGCGACGTGCTGGGCGGCGCCGGCATCACCACCGAGCACGGCGCGATCCGCCACGCGCTGAACCTCGAATCGGTGATCACCTACGAGGGCACCGAAACCGTGCATCAGCTGGTGGTCGGTCGCGAGCTGACCGGCATCAACGCGTTCTGACGAATGGCGCGAGGAACCTCCTCATGACCGTCATCCCAGCGAAAGCTGGGATCCAGTGCCTTGGCTTGAGAGTTCCGAGACACTGGATTCCGGCTTTCGCCGGAATGACGGCGCCGGCGAACAGACCCCTGAGTCAGAGTGTCCCGGCATGAGCTGGCAGGACTTCCGCATCGAAACCGACCGTCTGATTCTGCGCGCCCATTTCGACGCATGAGCCACGTCCTGCCCGCGTTGTTTGTCGCGCTCGCCGAGCTGGTGCCGGAGCTGCACGTGAACTGCGCCGAGCCGTGGTGCCTGATCGGCAGCGCCGCCGCCCTGCTGCTCGGCGCCGAGGTGAGCGTGGCCGATGTCGATGTGCTGGTTTCGCGCGCCGATGCTGACACCCTGGCCGCGCTCTGGGCCGACCGCCGCGACGCCGCGCATGTTCCCGCCGATGGCGATCGCTTTCGTTCGCGTTTTGCGCGTTACCGCTTTCCCGGTCTGCCGGTGGAGGTGATGGGTGGGCTGGAAGTGTTCGGTGCCGAGGGCTGGCAGCCGCTGCACATCCGCGAGACCGTCCACGTCGAGCTGGCCGGCCTGCGCGTGCCGGTGCCGTCGATCGCCGAGCAGATCCGGGTGCTGGCATGTTTCGGACGACCCAAGGATCATCAGCGCGCGGCGTTGCTCAGCGCGCGGCCGGTGGGAGCGGCTTCAGCCGCGATGCTCGCGCACTGATCCCGCCCAAGCACAAGAGCATCGCGACTGAAGTCGCTCCCACCAGAAACCTGCAAGACCGCCCCTTCCATCTTTCTTATCGATCACCACCATGTCCATTCCGTTTGTCATCCCCGCTCGCCACAAGGGCTTCAACCGTGCCGAGATTGTCGATCAGAACTTCATCGAGTTCGTGCAGCTGTGGCAGGGCGAGGTGCGCGCCGTACCGCGCGACGACGAAGCGGTGCTGCCGGGCAGCGCGCTGGACGCACGCGGCTTTCGCGAGCTGCTCGAGTCGCAGCTGATCTCACGCCACCTCGACCTGATGGCGCGTGTGCTGCGCGTGCAGAACAAGGTGTTCTACACCATCGGCTCGTCCGGCCATGAGGGCAACGCCATGGTGGCGCGGCTCACCCGCCACACCGACCCGGCGTTCCTGCATTACCGCTCCGGCGGCTTCATGGCCGAGCGCTTCCGCAAGCTGCCGGGGATGGATCCCGTGGTCGATTCGGCGCTCTCATTCGCCGCCAGCAAGGACGACCCGGCCTCCGGCGGGCGTCACAAGGTGTGGGGCAGCAAGCCGCTGTGGGTGCTGCCGCAGACCTCGACGATCGCCTCGCACCTGCCCAAGGCGCTGGGCACCGCGGTGGCGATTGAACAGGCGCGGCGCATCGGGCACACGCTGCCGATTCCTGCCGACAGCATCACCATCTGCTCGTTCGGCGACGCCTCCAGCAACCATGCCAGCGCGCAGACCGCGTTCAACACCGCAGGCTGGACGGCGTACCAGCAGCTGCCGGCGCCGGTGTTGTTCGTATGCGAGGACAACGGCATCGGCATCTCGGTGAAGACGCCCAGCGGCTGGATCGCCAACAACTACCGGCATCGCGCGGATCTGGATTATTTCTACGCCGACGGCCTCGACCTGGCCGAGGGCTATGCGCAGGTGCAGCGCGCGGTGGAGCACTGCCGCACGACGCGCCGGCCGACCTTTCTGCATCTGAAAACCACCCGCGTGATGGGCCATGCCGGCACCGACTTCGAGATCGAGTGGCGCAGCATCGAGGAGCTGTTCGCGGTGGAGGCGAGCGATCCGTTGCTGCGCTCGGCGGCGATCGCGCTACAGTCCGGCCTGTACGCGAAGGATGAGCTGCTGAACCTGTATGAGACTACCCGCAGGCGCTGCTTTGCCGCCGCCGAGGACGCCGACGCACGGCCGCGGCTCACCGCGCTGGCCGACGTGATGAAACCGCTGGCGCCATACACGCCCGCCGCGGTGCAGGCGGAGGCCACGCGCACGGACTATGCCGACACGCGTCTGGCGGTGTTCGGCGGTGCGGCGAAGCTGCCGGAAAACCAGCCGCCACGGCATCTGGCCATCCAGATCAATCAGGCGCTGCACGACTTGCTGGCGAAGTATCCGCAGGCGCTGCTGTTCGGCGAGGACGTGGCGCAGAAGGGCGGCGTGTACACCGTCACCAAAGGGCTCAACAAGACCTTCAAGGGCCGCCGCGTATTCAACACGCTGCTGGACGAAACGATGATCCTGGGCCTGGCCCAGGGCTACGCCAACATGGGCATGCTGCCGATCCCGGAGATCCAGTACCTGGCCTACTTCCACAATGCCTGCGACCAGATCCGCGGCGAGGCGGCAAGCCTGCAGTTCTTCTCCAACGACCAGTACCGCAACCCGATGGTGCTGCGGATTGCGTCGCTGGGTTACCAGAAAGGCTTCGGCGGCCATTTCCACAACGACAACTCGATCACCGCGCTGCGTGACATTCCCGGCCTGGTGGTCGGCTGCGCCAGCCGTGGCGACGACGCGGCGATGATGCTGCGCACGCTGATGGCGCTGGCAAAAGTGGATGGCCGTGTGTGCGCCTTCCTCGAACCGATCGCGCTGTACATGACCAAGGATCTGCATGAGGCCGGTGACGGCCAGTGGCAGTTCGATTACCCGGCGCCGGATCGGGCGATGCCGCTGGGCGAGGGACGCATCTACAACGAGGAAGCCGACGATCTGGTGGTCTTCACGTTCGGCAACGGCGTGCCGATGGCCTTGCGTGCGGCGCGCACCATCGAGGCCGAGCTGAAGTGGAAGGTGCGCGTGGTCGACCTGCGCTGGCTGGCACCGCTGAACGACGCCTTCATCGCGGCGCAGGCGCGCACCGCCAAACGCATCCTGGTACTGGACGAGGGGCGCAAGAGCGCCGGCGTGGGTGAGGGCCTGATCACCGCGATTGTCGAGGGCGGCTGCGGCGCCACGCCGCTGCAGCGGGTGGTGGGGGCCGACACCTTCACCCCGCTGGCCGGTGCCGCCCTGCTGGTGCTGCCGGGCGAGGCCGAAGTGGTGGCGGCGGCGCGCACGTTGGCGGCACGCTGAGGCTGCCGCTGACCGCGTTCAGCTGTCGCCGCTGCGCTTTTCCACCACGTGCAGCCGGGGGGCGGCTGCTGCGCCGCCGGCGGCCGTCTTGGGCACCGAATACAGGCAGACCCGGTTGCGGCCGTTGAGCTTGGCGGTGTACATGGCCTGGTCGGCGCGTTCGATCAGCGAGTCGACGTCATCGCCATCCCGGCGCATCGCCACGCCGATGCTGATGCTGAGCAGCAGCGATGCGTCGTCGCCCGCAGGAAGCTCCAGCCGGTGCACGCGCCGGCACAGTCGGGTGGCCACGTGCATGGCCTGCTCCACCTGGGTGCTGTCGAGCAGGGCCACGAACTCCTCGCCGCCGTAGCGCCCGAACAAATCACCCGGGCGCAGCTCGTGCGCCAGCGCGTTGGCCACCGCCACCAGCGCCTGATCGCCGGCGCTGTGGCCCTGGCGATCGTTCAGCAGCTTGAAGTGATCGAGATCGAGAAACAGCGCGGCGATCGGCCGCGGCGGGCCGCTGGCCAGCAGCACGCGGGCGCGCTCGCTCCAGCCGCGGCGGTTGTAGACCTCGGTCAGCGCGTCGTGGTCGGCAAGTATGCGCACCACGTCCCGATCCTGGCGCAGGCGCAGGGCGCGATCGGCCAGACCAAGCGACAGCACGATCGCCTCGAACGCGCCGCCGGCGAGGCTGGCATCGTTGAGCCATGCGAATTCGGGCAGGGCACCATTCGCCTGCGCGCTGGTCAGCGCGGTCAGCAGCAGCAGCGGCGTCCAGCCGGCAAGGAAGAACCAGGCCTGGCGCGAGCCGCGCACGCCGGCCACGACGGCGGCCACCAGCATCAGCACCGCGCCCAGGAGCAGCAGTGGGTTGAGCAGGATCTGCGCTGCTTCGATCAGCAGCGGGACGTGACTCAGGCGCATCAACACCAGCTGGATCATGCCCACCGCCAGCGCAATCACCGGCACCCGCAGCAGCGGCGCATGGCGCTGCAGCTCGCAAAACCGCATCATGAACAGCGATGCGAAGGCCACCGACAGGGCGATCGCCACGGTAGCGCTGGTCAGCGCCAGGCCGCTCAACCACCGCCATTGCAGCGGGTGGAAGACGAAACCGGTCTGTACACCCTGGATCAGCATGTAGCAAAGAATGTAGCCCGCATACCAGGCATAGGTGACGTCGCGCAGCATCAGCGCAAAGCACAGCGCCATCAGCACCATCGCCAGCATCACCGCCAGACAGGCGCTGGCTAGCGTCAGCCAGTGCGCGTCCTGCTGCAGATAATCATTCCATGGCTGCAGTTCGAAACGCACCGGCGCGCTCAGCGTCGATGACGGTTCGAAGCGCAGCAGGATCGGCGCCGAGCCGGCCATAGCAGCGGGCACCCGCCATGCCAGGCGCCCGTGGCCGTGCGCAGGCGCGCTGAAATCATCCAGCGCCAGCGACCGCGGCCCATCGGGTCCGAAGACGGTGGCCGTTCCCAGCGGTGGCGGGTAGATCGTCAGCACGCGCTCGCCATTGTCCCACGGCGGCTGCGGTGCGATCACCACCCAGGTGCCCACCGCAGCGACCGGGAAACGCTGCAACACGGACGGGTCGAATGGCTTCAGCAGGCCGAGGCGGTAGTCGTTCATCACCGCTTGGGCGGTGTCGCCGGGGCGCACATCGCGCCACGCGCCATTGAGCGGAGTAGCAGCGTGAACAGCACCCAGGCAGAGCAGGCCGAGCACAAAGCCGAGCCATGATCGCGCATGGCGACCCCGGTCAGTCATGGTGATTGGCGTTGCCATGCCTCTTCCCCCACGGTCTTTGTCCCGTCGACCGCCTTCTTATGAAGGACTGCGGGTGAACGATCCGTGCACCCCGCCGATGCCCGATCCAGCGATCATGAACCGGGTTCTGGCACCTGTCCGCGCCAGCCTGTCGCCGCTGCCTTGCCACCGGGCGGCGCAATTTTGCCCCTGTGCCGCGATCGCCCTGCTTGCGGCCACATGTTTGTGATGCACGCGCCATGCCAGGCCATCGTAAGCGTCCGGCAACGACACCTCGCGCGACGGCGTAACTTGGTTTAGGCGATCGGCTGCCAGCTGCATGGCAGCAGCGTACCGATGTCGCGATCGAGCGTGGTCGGCAGCCGGGTCAGCACATCG
>JAJYSM010000016.1 GCA_021793575.1 Pseudomonadota bacterium | reverse complement strand
ATCATCAGACTCATGCCTGGCTGAAACTGAACTTGGTTCTTCTTCATGACGCTTTCTCCGTCTCTTCAGACGGTTACAGCGTCTACCCTCGACGTATCACGGGATGCGACAGGTGGGGAATCAGGAAGCTATTTGGCTGTTCGTTTGAAGAATCTCATCTTATTGAATGCACATTGGTATGACCGGTCGGGCAGGGCGCGCTGCGCTCCGTCAGCCGCGCCGCTCAAGGCAAGCGCTGCGGCTCTTCGACCGGATCGCCGGGAGCAGTTTCTGGTACGGCTTCATCCGCCACCGGGTTGTCCAGCAGTGGCAGGATGGCGGGGCTGTCGAGATCGTCGAACTGCTGGTGATTGACGGCCCAGAAGAACAGCGCCACCGCGATCAGCACCACCAGCAGGGTGACCGGTATCAGGATCAACAGGATGTTCATGCGTGCTGCTCGCGCGGGCGTGGTTCGGGATGCGATTCGCCGGCAGTGGCCGCCGCGTCGCGGCCGACGCGCAGCGCGTTGAGTACCACCATCAGCGAACTCAGCGACATGCCGATGCCGGCCAGCCACGGCGGTACCAGCCCGAACGCGGCGAACGGCACCGCGCACAGGTTGTAGACGAGCGCCCAGCGCCGGCTCTGCCGGGTGACCTGCTGCACCTGGCGGGCGATCCGGCGGGCGTGGGTCAAGCCGTCCAGACGGCCATCCAGCAACAGCAGGTCGGCGTGCGCATGGGCCAGGTCGGTGCCGCTGGCCATGGCGGCGGAGACGTCGGCAGCGGCCAGCAGCGGCGCGTCGTTGCTGCCGTCGCCGACGGCCAGCGTGCGGTGGCCGTCGCGGCGGGCTGCCTGCAAGGCTTCGAGCTTGTCGGCGGGCGACTGGCGTGCATGCCAGTCGTCGATGCCGAGTCGTGCGGCCAGCGTAGCCACGCGCCCGGCGCTGTCGCCGCTGAGGATCATCACGCGCACGCCATCGCCACGCAGCCCGTCGAGCATGCGGCGGGCGTCGGTGCGCGGCTGGTCGTCCAGCTGGAAGGTGGCGATGGCGCCATCGTCGTCGGCCAGCAGCAGCGCGTCGGCCGCGCTGGCCGGCAGCCGCTGGCCACTGGGGGCCAGCGCGAAGTCGGCACGCCCCAGGCGCAGCCGGCGGCCATCGACCTCGCCGGAGAGACCGGCGCCTGCGCTGACCTGCACGCAGTGCGCGCGGGCCGGCAACGCCTGCTGGCGGGCCGCTTCGGCCAAGGCGCGGGCCAGCGGATGCGAACTTTCATGGGCCAGCGCGGCGGCCAGCTGCAGCGCGGCGGCGGGCTCGTCGTGGCGCCGCGGCGCGATCGTGGTTGCGCCCAGCCGGGGTATGCTCAGCGTGCCGGTCTTGTCGAACAGGGCCAGGTCGACCCGCGCCAGCGTGATCAGCGCGGCGGCGTCAGTGACCAGCACCCCGCGACTGGCCAGCGCGCCGAGCGCACGCGTCAGCGTGGCCGGGCGGGTCAGCGCGAACGCGCACGGGCAGGCCACCACCAGCACCGCCACCGCCGCCTCGAACGCACGCGCGGGATCGATCAGCAGCCAGCCCAGCGCGGTGGCCACGGTCAGCAGCAGCACCCGGCCGACGAAGCGGCTGATCTCGCGATCACTGCCGCGATCCAGCACGCGTGCCTGGCGCGCGCGGTCGGCCAGCGCGCCCAGCCGCGCCGCGGCGGTGGTTGCGCCAGTGTGCTCGACCTGCATCTCGACTGGCCCGGACAGCAGCACGCTGCCGGCCAGCAGACGCTCGCCGCGCTGGCGCAGCTGCGGCCGCGACTCGCCCGACAGCAGCGCCTCGTCGAGCTGGGCGCTTGGGCTTTCCAGCACTCCATCGGCCGGCAGCGTGCCGCCTTCGGCGATGTGCACGCGATCGCCGGACTGCAGCGCGATGGCGGCGACCGTCTCCAGCACACCATCGGCGCGTCGGCGTTGGGCGAGCAGCGGCGCGGCGTCGATCACCGCGTCGCCGAGCGCGCTGCTGTGGTGGCGCGAGCGCAGTTCCAGGTAGCGCGCGCCAAGCAGCAGGAACACGAACATGCTCACCGAATCGAAGTAGATCTCGCCGCTGCCGCGCAGGGTGTTGAAGCTGCTGGCCAGAAACACCAGCGCCACCGCCAGCGCCACCGGCAGGTGGATGCCGAGCCGGCGTTCATGCAGCTCGCGCCGGGCACCGCTGAAAAACGGCTGCGCGGAATACAGCACCAGCGGCACGGTGGTGATCAGGCCGAGCCAGCGGAACAGGTTACGCGTGCTGAAATCGACAAAATCGACGGCGCCGATGTAAATCACCAGGGCATAGGCCATCACCTGCATGGTGCACATGCCGGCGACCAGCAGGCGCTTCAGCGCGTCGTGCATCTCGCCGCTGCGGGCATCGTCGATACCGGCATGCTGCAAGGGCTGGGCGGGGCAATGCGCCGCGGCGAAATGGTCGAGCAGCAGCGGCAGCGAGGTGCGTCGCGCATCCCACACTACCCGCACGCGCCGCGCGGGGCGGTCGATCGCGACCCGCTGTACGCCGGGCAGGGCATGCAGGCGCTGCTCCAGCCACAGCACCCGGTGGGCATCGTCCAGCGACGCGACGCGCACGGCGATCTCGCTGCAGCCGTCGCGACGGCGGCGCAGCACCTGTGCCGCGAGTTGCGGATCGGCCCACGCCGCGTGTGCGTTCATCGCGTCGGGTCGGCCGGCGGCGCGCCGTGGCTGCTGTGCGCGCTGACCGGAACGCCGAACACGGTGTGCGCCGTATCCAGCGGCGTGTCGGCATGCCGCGCCCCGAGCACGATCATCCACACGCAGCCGGCCAGTGAGGCGATGAACACGGCGATGCCCAGCCACAGCACCGGCTGGCGATACCAGCGCGATGCGGTGCGGTCGATGTCGCCGTCAGGGCTGGCTGGCATCGGCCGGATGCGACAGGCGATAGACGTAGGCGGCGAGCACGTGGATCTGGTCGTCGGAAAGTCGCGGACTCCAGGTCGGCATGTGGCCCTGGCGGCCGTCGTGGATGGTCTGGTGGATGTCTGCCACGCTGCCGCCATACAGCCAGATGTGGTCGGTGAGGTTGGGTGCGCCGAGCGCCTGGTTGCCCTTGCCGTCCGCGCCATGGCACGCGGCGCAGGTGGCGAACAGCGGCTTGCCGGCGGCAGCCATCGCCGCGTCGTGCGGCGCGCCGGACAGGCTCAGCACGTATTGCACGAGATGGTTCACGTTGTCCTCGCCGAGGCTGGCCCATGGCGGCATCACGCCGTTGCGGCCGTCGTGGATCGAGGTGGTGATGGCGTTGCCGTCGCCGCCGTAGAGCCAGTCGCCGTCGGTGAGGTCGGGTGCGCCCAGCAGCGGGTTGCCCTTGCCGGCGCGACCGTGGCAGGCGGCGCAATTGTCGTCGAACAGCACGCGCCCCATCTGCTCTGCGGCCGGGTCGTAGGCCACTTGCTCGACCGTATAGTTGGCGAAGCCCTTCATCGCGTCGTCGAGCTTGGCGTTGTTGGCGGCCACGTCGCGCGCCAGTTGTCCGCGCGAGGTCCAGCCGAGCATTCCCCTGGCGTTGCCGAAGCCGGGATACAGGGCCAGATAGACGAAGCCGGCCACGAACATGCTGGCCGAAAACAGCAGCCACCAGCGCGGCAAGCGCCGTATGCCTTCGCGCAGCGTGCCATGGGCCCAGACATGGCCGCTGGTGCCGTCGGGCAGGGTGGGGATCTTCGCGCGCGGACCCCACAGGAACAGGAACAGCGTGATGCCCAGGTTGAACACGATCAGGCTCATCACCCACAACGACCATCCCGAGCTCATGGGCGATCCTCCTTCGTGGCAGCTTCGGCTGCGGGTTCGTCTTCCATCGGCAGCCGCGCCATGCGATCGAACGTGCGCCGGTGGTATCTGCGCCAGGCCCAGATCCAGATGCCGATGAAGCTGAGCATCATCAGCACGATGAAGGCCCCGGTGACGTAAGCCCAGATCGGATTCATCGGCGTCATGGCGCACCTCCCTGGCTGGTCGCCATGGGCGTGGCGGTGCTTTTCGGCACGGGCTCGTTGCGGATGCCGAGCCCCTGCAGATAGGCGATCAGGGCGTCCATTTCGGTCTTGCCCTGCACTGCCGCGGGTGCGCCGGCGATGTCGGCGTCGCTGTAGGGGTCGCCGAGCCGGCGCAGGGTGCGCATGCGCGCCTGGATATCGGCGGCGTCGAGCTTGTTTTCGGCCAGCCACGGGTAGCCCGGCATGTTCGACGGCGGCACCAGCTGGCGCGGATCCATCAGATGCAGACGATGCCACTGGTCGGAGTATTTGCCGCCCACGCGCGCCAGATCCGGCCCGGTGCGCTTGGAGCCCCACTGGAACGGACGGTCGTAGACCGACTCGGCGGCAGTGGAGTAGTGGCCATAGCGTTCGGTCTCGAACCGCAGCGCGCGGATCATCTGCGAATGGCACAGGTAGCAGCCCTCGCGCACATACACGTCGCGGCCGGCCAGCCGCAGCGGATCGTAGGGAAGCACGCCGGGCGGGGGCTTCAGCGAGTGCGCCTCCATGAACAGCGGGGTGATCTCGGCGAGGCCGCCGATCGACACCATGATCGCGATCAGGATGCCGAGCAGCCCGGCGTGTTTCTCGATCGCTTCGAAATGCTTGTAGGCCATGATGATGTCGTCCTCAACCGGCAGCGGGCAGCGGAGCGGGCACCTGATGCGGCACCGGCTCGGGGATCGGCACCGGAATCGGCTTGATCAGGTGCGCGCGCGCATCGGCGGCGGTGTGCCACAGGTTCCAGGCCATCACCCACATGCCGGCCAGGATCAGCAGGCCGCCACCCCAGCGGATCAGATACATCGGCCGGATCGCGATCAGGCTGTCGAGGAAGCCGTAGGTGAGCGCGCCATCCGGCTGGGTGGCGCGCCACATCAGGCCCTCGGTGACGCCGGCGGTCCACATCGAGCCCACGTACAGCAGGGTGCCCATCATGTGCAGCCAGAAATGCAGCTCCATGCCGCCGCGCGAATGCATTTCCGGCCGGCCCAGCGCGCGGGGGGCCATCGCGTACAGCGAGCCGATGGTGATCATCGCCACCCAGCCGAGCGAGCCCGAATGCACGTGGGCGATGGTCCAGTCGGTGTAGTGCGACAGCGAGTTCACCGTCTTGATCGCCATCATCGATCCCTCGAAGGTGGCCGCGGCATAGAACACCAGCGACATCACCATGAATTTGGCGGCGGGGTCGGTCTTCAGCCGCCACCACGAGCCGTTGAAGGTGAGCAGCCCGTTGGCCGCCGAACCCAGACTGGGCATCAGCAGGATCAGCGAGAACGCCATGCCCACCGACTGCACCCAGTCCGGCAGCGCGGTGTACATCAGGTGGTGCGCACCGGCCCACATGTAGACCGAAATCAGCGCCCAGAAATTGACGATAGAGAAACGGTAGCTCCACAGCGGCTGCTGCGCCTGCCGCGGCACGAAGTAATACATCATGCCGAGGAAGCCAGCGGTGAGGAAGAACGCCACCGCGTTGTGGCCGTACCACCATTCCACCATCGCATCGACCACGCCGGAGTAGATCGGGTACGACTTCCACATCGACACCGGCAGCGCGAGGTTGTTGACGATGTGCAGCAGCCCGACCGCGATGATGAACGCGCCGTAGTACCAGTTCGCCACATAGATGTGCCGGATGCGCCGGCGCGCGAGGCTGGCGAAGAACACCACCCCGAAGCTCACCCACACCACCGCGATCAGCAGGTCGATGAACCATTCCGGCTCGGCGTATTCCTTGCTCTGGGTGATCCCCAGCGGCATCGTCACCATCGCCAGCACGCAGATCAGCTGCCAGCCCCAGAACGTGAACTCGGCCAGCCGGCCCAGCGCCAGCCGCGCGTGGCCGGTGCGCTGCACCACGTAATAGCAGGTGCCCATCAGCGCCGATCCACCGAATGCGAAGATCACGCCGAAGGTGTGGTCGGGGCGGATCCGGCTGAAGGTCAGCCAGGGAATATTGAAGTTCAGCGCCGGCCACATCAATTCTGCGGCGGCATAGACACCGAACGACATGCCGACGATGCCCCAGACGGCCGCGGCCAGCAGAAACTGGCGCACGACCTTGTCGTTGTAGTACTCGGTATTCGGCATGGTTGCCCCTGTTCGGTGGTTTGCGGCATTGTCCGAACCCGCGGACGCCGCGACTTGATGAGGATCAAGAAAAAGCGCGATTTCTTCCGCTATGCGCAGCGGTGGGTTGGCGCCGCTCGCTTGCGTCGGCGCTGATCCACGCCTGCGGAGTGGATAGAAGCCGTCTGCGAACGGATATAGTCGCCTGCGGCAAGATGCAACGCAAGGAATTGCGCAGCGCCGACCGTGGTCGGAGAGATTCTGCTGCAGACCGCCGCAGCTGCGCACAACGCCGCGCCCATGCGGCGGCGCGCTCCGTTTGTCACGGGGCAGCTGAACCGATCGGGTATCCTTGGCGGCATCGTCGCGGGTGGCCGCGACCCGTCTTGCGGTTGCCTTCATGAGTGAGCTTGTTTCACAGAAACCGCGTCCGGCCGAGCCGGGGTCACGCCGGCCCAGCGTCGGCGTGACGATCGGCAGGGTGCGGGTGGGCGGCGGTGCGCCGGTCGTGGTGCAGTCGATGACCAACACCGACACCGAGGACGCCGCCAGCACCGCGAAACAGATCGCCGAACTGGCCCGCGCCGGCTCCGAGCTGGTGCGCATCACGGTGAACACGCCGGCGGCCGCCGCAGCGGTGCCGCGCATCGCCGAGCGCCTCGCGATGATGGGCGTGGACGTGCCGCTCATCGGCGACTTCCACTACAACGGCCATCAGCTGCTGGAGGCCGAGCCGGCCTGCGCGCAGGCGCTGGCGAAGTACCGCATCAACCCGGGCAACGTGGGCTTCGGCAAGAAGAAGGACAGCCAGTTCAGCGCCATCATCGAGAAGGCCATCCAGTACGGCAAGCCGGTGCGCATTGGCGCCAACTGGGGTTCGCTGGACCAGAGCATGGTCGCTGCGCTGATGGACGAGAACGCGAAGCGCGCCGAGCCGTGGGACGCCGCGCACGTGGCGCGCGAGGCGCTGCTCCGCTCGGCGCTGGACTCGGCCGCGCGCGCCGAGGAGATCGGTCTGCCGCGCGAGCGCATCATCCTGTCGTGCAAGGTCTCCGGCGTGCAGGAGCTGATCGCCGTGTATCGCGACCTGGCCGCGCGCTGCGACTACGCGCTGCATCTGGGCCTGACCGAGGCCGGCATGGGTTCCAAGGGCATCACGGCGTCGAGCGCGGCGCTGGCGGTGCTGCTGCAGGAGGGCATCGGCGACACCATCCGCATCTCGCTCACGCCCGAGCCCGGCGGCTCGCGCAGCGGCGAGGTGATCGTGGCGCAGGAACTGCTGCAGACGATGGGCCTGCGCTCGTTCACGCCGCTGGTCACCGCGTGCCCCGGCTGCGGGCGTACCACCAGCGAGTTTTTCCAGGTGCTGGCGAAGACCGTGCAGGAGCACGTGCGCGAGCAGATGCCGCTGTGGCGGGTGAAGTACGACGGCGTGGAAAACCTCACGCTGGCGGTGATGGGCTGCATCGTCAATGGCCCCGGCGAGTCCAAACATGCCAATATCGGCATCTCGCTGCCAGGCAACGGCGAGGCACCGGCGGCGCCGGTGTTCATCGACGGCGAGAAGGCGATGACGCTGCGCGGCGAGCATATCGCCAGTGAGTTCATCGGCATCATCGACGGCTATGTGGAGCGCCGCTACGCAGTCCGCGGCACCTGAATCAGCAGGCTGCCGGGCAGGATCGACAGATCGTTTTGCGTCGGGGCGGAGAGCTTGGCCCACCCCTTGCTTGGTCGAAATGCATGGAAACCTTGCCGCAGGCGCGGACGTACCATGTGTCTGTGAGGCGTCAGCTGCGACCCTCGAATTCCCCCTTGCATGGAGCAATCAGCCCAGTAGAGATCGCCCGTGCGGAAACAGTCAGTGGCAATACCCAAGCAGTTCCGTACCGTGCTCGCCTGTGGGCTGCTGGCGGTGGCTTGGGTCACGCTTGCCGACCTTGCGCTGGGGGCACTCGTGCATGAGCCGCAGCAACTGGTCTGGGCCTTGATCATCAAGGACGCGCTGTCGGTGCTCGGTGGCGGCCTGCTGCTGCGCCGGTGGATGAGTCGTGATCGACGATCGCAGGCCCAAGCCGATCAGACAGCTCAGCGTGAGCACGCGCCCATGCTGCGCGTGTTGGTGTCCCTGATGGAGCTTTCGCACAAGGATACCGGCGACCATGGCGAACGCGTGATGTGCATGGCCGAGGGGCTGGCACGGCTGGCCGGCATACCTGACGAGGCATTGCGCGACCTGAAGATTGGCGCGCTCTTGCACGACATCGGCAAGCTGGCGATCCCCGAAATGGTACTGCGCAGGCAGGGCACGCTGAGCCCGCAGGAAGTGGCGTTGATTCGCCAGCACCCGCAGTTCGGCCGGGATCTGCTGGAGCAGGCGGATTTCCCCCGCGTGGTGCTCGACATCGTGTATGCCCACCACGAGCGCTGGGATGGCAGCGGTTACCCGCTCGGCTTGCGCGGTGATCAGACCCCGCTGGCCGCGCGCGTCGTCAGCATCGTGGATGCGTGGGACGCGCTGGGTTCCGATCGCGGCTATCGGCCAGAATGGCCGCAAGCCAGGGTGCTTGCCTATCTGCGGGATGGCGCAGGCAGTCAGTTCGACCCAAGGCTGGTGGCGTTGTTTCTCGCCAATTTTGATGCGTTGAAGGCATCCTGGGAGCAGACCCGGGTAGTGGGTTCACGCCAGAGTCTGCTCACGGTCTGCGCGGCTTGAGGCAGCGGCTACACGCGTCGCCGGAAACCACGCCGCTACAGGAATGGCGCGGCCGGTTGTTGTGAAATCATCTGCCATGCGGTCGCATCGAACGTTTGCAGCGATAGTTCGCGCACTTGCGCAAGGAATGTCGCGCGCGGCAACTCCAGCGCGCCCAGCCCGAGCAGGTGCGGGTTGCTTACCTGCGCGTCGATCAACGGGAAATCCCAGCCGTGCAGCAGTCGCGCCAGCGCGATCAGGGCGACCTTCGATCCACCGCTCTCGGCGCTGAACATCGACTCGCCGCAGAACAGCCGGCCCACCGCCACGCCGTAGATGCCGCCGACCAGCCGCGCGTCGTCCCACACTTCCACGCTGTGCGCGTGGCCCAGCCGATGCAGCTGCACATAGGCCTCGATCATCGCCGGCACGATCCAGCTGCCGCTGCCGTCGGCGCGCGGTGCGGCACAGGCGCGGATCACCGCCTCGAACGCGTGATCCACGCTGACCCGCCAGTGCCGCCCGCGCAGTTGGCGGCGCAGGCTACGATGGATGTCCAGGCGCTCGGTGTACAGCACGCAGCGCGGATCGGGCGACCACCACAGGATCGGCTCGCCCGCGCTGAACCACGGAAAGATGCCGTGCCGGTACGCCGCCAGCAGCCGTTCCGCGCTCAGGTCGCCGCCGAACGCGAGCAGACCGTTCGGCGCGGTCAGCGCGCTGCGCGGATCGGGAAACGGCTCGATCACATCGGCACGCAGCTGTGGCAGCACGATCATGGCGCGCTGCAGCCTGTCTGATACGGCGAGTGCGCCAGCAGCTCCGCGCGATACGCCTCGCGGGCGCGCGCCTCATGCACCAGCGCCTGGCGCACTGCCGCGTCGAAGCTTTCGTTCACCAGGTAGTGGCGCGAATGCGTGCGGGTGGGCAGAAAGCCGCGCGCCAGCTTGTGCTCGCCCTGCGCGCCGGGCTCGAAGGTCTGCAGCTGGTGGGCGATGCAGAACTCGATGCCGCGGTAGTAGCACAGCTCGAAGTGCAGCCCGGGCAGCTCGACCGCGCTGCCCCAGTAGCGGCCGTAGAGGGTGCGTTGGCCCAGCATGAACAACGCCATCGCCACGATGCGGCCGTCCATCCGCGCCGTCGCCACCTGCACTCGATCGCCCAGCGTGCGGCCGAGGTGGCGGAAAAATGCCGGTGTCAGCGCCGCGTGGTTGCCCTTCAGCTCGAAGGTACTTTCGTACAGCGCGTGCAGCGTGCTCCAGTCGCCGTCGCTGAGCGTGCTGCCGGCCTCCATCGCGATCTGCAGGCCGCACTCGGCGGCCTGGCGGCGCTCCTGGCGGATGTTTTTCCGCTTCTTGCCGGTGAGCGCGGCGAGAAAGGCCTCGAAGTGCGGGTAGCCGCGGTTGTGCCAGTGGAACTGCCAGTCGAAACGCTGCAGCCAGCGTGCGTCGAACGCGGGCAGGTCGGCCTCCTGCAGGAAGTTGACGTGCACCGAGGACAGCCCCAGCCGCCCGGCTTCGGCGACCAGCGCGGCGACCAGCCTGGGCTTGTCGGCCGGCTGGCGGGCCAGCAGGCGCGGGCCGGGCACCGGCGAGTACGGCGCGGCGCTGAGCAGCTTGGGGTAGTAATCGCCACCGGCGCGCTCGAACGCGTTAGCCCAGGCGAAGTCGAACACGAACTCGCCGTGCGAGTTGCCCTTCAGATACGCGGGCACAGCGGCGACCAGACAGTCGCTGTCGAAGATCGCCAGATGGTGCGGCCGCCAGCCATAGTCCTGGCGCAGGCAGCCGTGTTCCTCCATACCGCGCAGAAAGGCGTGGCTGACAAACGGGTTGCCGTCATCGATCAACGCGTCCCACTGCGTCGCGTCGATGCCGGCGAGGCTGTCGAGTACGCGCCACTCAGTCATGCGTTGACCTTGCCACAAGTGGGCCTCACGACGCGCGCCGCGGCACGGCTCAGCCGACCGGCGTCTGCTGGTCCAGCCAGCGCTCGGCGTCCAGCGCAGCCATGCAGCCGAAGCCGGCCGAGGTGACCGCCTGACGATAGACGTGGTCGGCGACGTCGCCGGCGGCGAACACGCCGGGCACCGAGGTCATCGTGGCCATGCCGTCGAGCCCGGTGCGGATCCGGATGTAGCCGTCGCGCATGTCGAGTTGGCCCTCGAAGATGCCGGTGTTCGGCGTGTGGCCGATCGCCACGAAGAAGCCGGTGGCCTCGATGTCGCGGGTGACGCCGGAGTTGACGTCCTTCACGCGCACGCCGGTGACGCCGGAGTCGTCGCCGAGCACCTCGTCGATGCTGTGGTTCCAGACCAGCTCGATCTTGCCGGCGGCGGCCTTCTCGAACAGCTTGTCCTGCATGATCTTCTCGGCGCGCAGCTTGTCGCGGCGATGCACCAGGGTGACCTTGCGGCAGATGTTGGACAGGTACAGCGCCTCCTCCACCGCGGTGTTGCCGCCGCCGATCACCACCACGTCCTGCTCGCGGAAGAAGAAGCCGTCGCAGGTGGCGCAGGCGGACACGCCCTTGCCCTTGAACTTCTCCTCGCTGGCGATGCCCAGGTATTTGGCGGTGGCGCCGGTGGCGATGATCAGCGCGTCGGCGCTGTATTCGCCGGAATCGCCCTTGAGCCGGAACGGCCGCTGCTTCAGGTCGACGCTGTGGATGTGGTCGAAGATCATCTCGGTGTGGAAGCGCTCGGCGTGCTCGGCCATCCGTTTCATCAGCGCGGGGCCCTGCAGGCCCTCGACGTCGCCGGGCCAGTTGTCGACGTCGGTGGTGGTCATCAGCTGGCCGCCCTGCTGCAGGCCGGTGATCATGGTCGGCTTGAGGTTGGCGCGGGCGGCGTAGACCGCCGCGGTGTAGCCGGCGGGCCCGGAGCCGAGGATCAACAGGTGACTGTGCTTGGGGGTGGCGCTCATTGGGTATAATCCTCGGGTTTGCTGACAGCCTGGATCGCTTTCGGCCCGTCGCACGGCTCGGTGTCATGTGAGCGTGGTGGGGGACGGATCGCCGCTTCGAATCCGCAAGGATGGGGAAGCGGGCACTCCGATTCAAGCTCTGCGGCGATGGCTGCTTCCCCAACCCCGCCTGGCGCCTGCAAGTCGCCAGCACACCGAACTCCACAGGACTGCCCCCATGCGTATCGGTATCCCCTCTGAAACCAAGACCCTCGAAGGTCGTGTTGCCCTGGTTCCCGCCGCCGCCGCCGATCTGGTGCGGCGCGGCCACGACGTGTTCCTGCAGTCCGGCGCCGGGCTCAAGAGCGGCTTCGCCGATGAGGCCTATGTCAGGCAGGGCATCACCATCGTGCCCGACGCGGCCGCGCTGTACGAGGCCGGCGAGCTGATCGTCAAGGTGAAGGAGCCGGTCGCCGGCGACCTGGCGCTGTTGAGGAAGCGCCACTTGCTGTTCTGCTACCTGCATCTGGCGGCCGAGCCGGCGCTGACCCGCAGCCTGCTCGACATCGGCCTCACCGGCGTGGCGTTCGAGTCGGTGGAGGAGGGCGGCGGCCTGCCGCTGCTGCTGCCGATGTCGGTGATCGCCGGGCGCATCGCCACCCAGATCGGCACCACGCTGCTGCATCGTCCGCAGGGCGGCAAGGGCAAGCTGCTGGGCGGCATGGCCTCCACCCCGCGCGGCAAGGTGGTGGTGCTGGGTGCCGGCGCGGCCGGCGGCAACGCCGCCGCGCTGGCCGCCGCCGCCGGCGCCAACGTGGTGGTGTTCGACAAGCGCCAGGACCGCCTTGCCGAGATGATGGCGATGGGCCCGAACGTCACCGCGCTGTATGCCTACGAATCCTCGGTAGCCGAGGAAGTGCGCGACGCCGACATCGTGGTCGGTGCGGTACTGATCCCCAGTGCCAAGGCGCCGCACGTGGTGACCGAGGCGATGGTGAAGACGATGGAGCCTGGCAGCGTGCTGGTGGATATCGCGATCGATCAGGGCGGCTGCTTCGAGACCTCGCGGCCGACCACCTGGAAGGAGCCCACCTACGACGTGCACGGGGTCACCCACTTTTGCGTCACCAACATGCCCGGCGCGGTGCCGCAGACGTCGTCGGTGGCGATCTCGGCGGCGATCCTGCCGTACGTGCAGCGGCTGGCCGGTGGCAACGAGTGGCGCCAGTTCGAGCCGCTGCGCACGGGCATCAACATCGAAGGCGGTCAGCTGGTGCATCCGGCGTTGCAGGGTATGCTCTGATCCAGTCCGGAACGAAGAAGGCCTCCAGGGTGGCGCGCAGCGCGAACGTCAAGCAAAAACCGAGGGAGGGCCTCAGCGAGGAGCTGAAGCGCCGGCTGCGTGAAGCCGGCGCCCTGCTGCTGCTGCCGCTGGCGCTGTACCTGCTGGTCTGCCTGCTCAGCTACAGCGCCAGCGACCCGAGCTGGACCAACGCCAGCCGGATCAACCTGGTGCGTAACTTCGGCGGCACCTTCGGCGCGCACATCGCCGACCTGCTGCGCTGGATCTTCGGCTACGTGGCCTACTGCTTTCCGCTGCTTCTGTTGCTGCTCGGCGTGCAGGTGCTGCGGCAGCGCGGCGCGCGGGCGGTGCACCCGTGGGAGCCTGCGCTGCGGCTGATCGGCTTCGTGTTTTTCTTCATCACCGGGCCGGCGCTGCTGTACCTCAATTTCGGCGACGACCCGGTGCCGCCGCAGGGCGCCGGCGGCATCATCGGCCTGTGGGTGGGACGGCCGCTGGCGCAGGCGTTCGACCGCGGCGCACCGCTGCTGCTGCTGGCACTGTTTCTGGTGGCGGTGACGCTGGCGACCGGGCTGTCCTGGTTCCGCGTGATGGACGCCACCGGGCAGCTGCTGCTGAAACTGCTGGCGTGGGCCAGAGGCAAGCTGCATCAGGCGCCGCAGGTGCTGGCCGCGCGGCAGGCGCGCAGCGAGCGCGAGGTGGTCAAGAAGGCCGACGCGGTGAAGCAGGCCACGCGCGAGCCGGTGCGCATCGAGGCGCCGCCGGCGCCGGTGGTGAAGAGCGAGCGGGCGCGGCTGGAGACGCAGATTCCGCTGTTCGTCGGCGCCGCCACGCCGGGCGAGCTGCCGCCGCTGTCACTGCTGGACGAGGCGCCGCCGCAGGGGCCGGGCTATTCCGAGGAAACCCTCGAAGTGCTCTCGCGCCAGGTCGAGTTCAAGCTGAAGGATTTCAAGATCGAGGCCAAGGTGGTCGGCGCCTATCCCGGCCCGGTGATCACCCGCTTCGAGATGGAGCCGGCGGCCGGCGTGCGCGGCAGCCAGGTGTCGAGCCTGGACAAGGACATCGCGCGCGGCCTCTCCGTGGTCAGCGTGCGCGTGGTCGACGTGATCCCCGGCAAGAACGTGATCGGGCTGGAGATCCCCAATACGCGCAAGCAGATCGTCTACCTGTCGGAGATCCTGCGCTCGGACAAGTACGACCAGCTGAAGTCGCCCCTGGCGCTGGCGCTGGGCAAGGACATCGGCGGCAAGCCGGTGGTGGTCGACCTGGCCAAGATGCCGCATCTGCTGGTGGCGGGAACGACGGGATCCGGCAAGTCGGTGGCGGTCAACGCGATGGTTCTGAGCCTGCTGTACAAGGCCAGCGCGAAAGACGTGCGGATGATCATGATCGACCCGAAGATGCTGGAACTCTCGGTGTACGAGGGCATCCCGCATCTGCTGGCGCCGGTGGTCACCGACATGAAGGAGGCGGCCAACGCGCTGCGCTGGTGCGTGGCCGAGATGGAGCGCCGCTACAAGCTGATGGCGGCGGTCGGCGTGCGCAACCTCGGCGGCTTCAACAAGAAGGTGAAGGACGCCGAGAACGCCGGCCAGCCGCTGCTCGATCCGCTGTTCCGGCCGAACCCGGAAATGCCCAACCTGGCGGCCGAGCCGCTGGAGCCGCTGCCGTACATCGTGATCTTCATCGACGAGTTCGCCGACATGATGATGATCGTCGGCAAGAAGGTGGAGGAGCTGATCGCCCGCCTGGCGCAGAAGGCGCGCGCCGCCGGCGTGCACCTGATCCTGGCCACCCAGCGGCCGTCGGTGGACGTGATCACCGGCCTGATCAAGGCCAACATCCCCACCCGCATCGCCTTCCAGGTGTCCAGCAAGATCGACTCGCGCACTATCCTTGATCAGTCCGGGGCGGAAGCGCTGCTCGGCCACGGCGACATGCTGTACCTGCCGCCGGGCACCGCCACGCCTGAGCGCGTGCACGGCGCCTTCGTCGACGATCACGAGGTGCACGCGGTGGTCGCGTGGCTGAAATCGCAGGGTGCGCCGCAGTACATCGAGGGCGTGCTGGAGGAAGTGCAGGCCACCGGCGATGGCAAGTTCATCAACGACTCCGGCCTGCCGCAGGACGGCGAGGAGGGCGGCGGCGATGCCGACACCCAGCTGTACGACAAGGCCGTGGCGATCGTCACGCAGACGCGGCGCGCCTCGATCTCCGGCGTGCAGCGACACCTGCGCATCGGCTACAACCGCGCCGCCCGCCTCGTCGAGCAGATGGAGCAGGACGGCGTGGTCAGCGCCCCGCAGCACAACGGCAACCGCGAAGTGCTGGCGCCGCCGCCGCCGAAGAACTGACAACGGGGCGTTGCCTTGTTGTGGGAGCGGCTTCAGCCGCGATGCTCCAGATCTGGTCTACCCAGCAACAGGAGCATCGCGACTGAAGTCGCTCCCACCGGAGTCTTCGCGGCAGCTTGTATCCCGTTAAGCGAACCATGCCCACAATCCACTGCCACAGCCAGTTTTCGGAAATCCGATGAAACGCCTCATGCTTGTCCTGTCCGCCATGGTGCTGGCGCTTTTTTGCAGCGCTGCCGTGCTCGCCGCCCCGGTCGGCCCCGCGCGCGCGCGGCTGGATGCGTTCGCGCAGAACCTGCACTCGCTCACCGGCCGCTTCAGCCAGTCGCTGACCGACATCAACGGTCATACCAGCAAGACCAGCGCCGGCACGCTGGCGCTGGAGGCGCCGCGCGAGTTTCGCTGGGATACCTTGACGCCGTACAAGCAGACCATCGTGGCCGACGGCAGCCGCGTGTGGATGTACGACCCGGAGCTGCAGCAGGTCACCGTCAGCGCGCAGAGCAGCGAGGAGGCGCACAGCCCGCTGACAGTGCTGACCGACCTCAAGCAGATGGACCGGAACTTCACCGTCAGCGAGCAGGGCGAGCGCGACGGGCTGCAGTGGCTGCGGTTGGCCTCGCGTGGCAAGGATCCGCAGTTCGATCACGCCGAGCTGGGTTTCGACGCGAACGGACTGGCCCGCATGACGTTCCGCGACCAGCTCGGCTCCACCACCGACATCCGTTTCTCGGACTGGCAGCGCAATCCGGCGATCCCGCCGGCGACCTTCAACTTCGTGCCGCCGAAGGGCGCCGACGTCATCGGCGACCTGCCGGTGATCACCACCCAGCCGCTGCGGGACTGATGCGCCTGCGGGTCGAATGATCCGGCGGCAGCAGCAGGTTACGGTTGGCGCTGCAGGGTGATCTGCAGCAGGCCGCGCAGCAGCACCTGCGGCGTGGGCGGACATCCATTGACCACGATATCGACCGGAATCACGGCGCTGATCGGGCCGCGCGTGGCATAGCTCTCGCCGAACACGCCGCCGCAGGCGCCGCAGTCGCCGACCGCCATCACCCATTTGGGCTCGGGCATCGCGTCGTAGGTGCGCCTGAGTGCGTCTTCCATGTTGACCGCAACAGGGCCGGTGACCAGCAGCACATCGGCGTGTCGCGGGCTGGCCACGAACGCCATGCCGCTGCCCTCGAGGTTGTAGTACGGGTTGGAAAGTGCATGGATCTCCAGCTCGCAGCCGTTGCACGAGCCGGCATCCACATGGCGAATGCGCAACGCGCGCCCGAACACGGCCTGCAGTTGCCGCTGCAATTTTTCCACCGCGGCATCGGGCTGCTCCAGCTCCGGCAGGGCTTCGCTGAGGATGCCATTGCGGCGAACGCGGTTCAGGATATCGAACATGCTGGCATCACCCGTCGGCGCCACTGTAGGCGAGGTTGAACGATTTGTTGATGAGCGGGAAGTCCGGCACGATGTTGCCGATGATCGCGTACTCGACCAGCGGCCAGTTCTGCCATGAGGGATCATGCGCGTGGCAGCGTCGCACGCGGTTGTCCGCTGCCGTTTCCAGCGCGATCATCACCGGGCCGCGCCAGCCTTCGATGAGGCCGATGCCAAGTCGACCGGACTCCGCCGCGGGTAGCGCCAGCTGGCTTGAGCCGGGCGGAAGTGTTTCGAGCAGACTGCGGCACAAGCGCAGCGACTCCATCACTTCATCGAAGCGCAGCTGGACGCGGGCGGCCACGTCGCCGGCGGAAGCCAGCGCACGGTTGGGGCGCAGACGATCGTAAGGCGGCCACGGCAGGTCGACGCGCAGATCCTGCGCGACACCCGACGCACGTCCAACCAGGCCGAGCGCCCCGTGCGCCCTGGCCAACTCCGGGCTGAGCACACCGGCATCGCGGAAGCGATCCTGCACGCCGGCGTGGTTTTCGTAGATGGCACGCAGCGCCGGCACCGCCAGCTCCAGCATCGCCGCTTCGTCGAGCAGGGCACGCACCGCACGCACTCCCGGATCGACGGCAACGCCGCCGGGAACCACGTAGTCGAACAGGTAGCGCTGCTGAAACACCTCCTGGTTGAGCCGCACGAGCCGCTCCTTCAGGCTGGCGAACTGCATCAGGCCAAAGGCCAGGCCGGCATCGTTGCCCAGCGCGCCCAGATCACCCAGATGGTTGGCCAGGCGTTCGCGCTCCAGTGCGAGTGCGCGCAGGGACGCGGCGCGGCGCGGCAGTTCGATCTCGGTGACTGCCTCCAGCGCGGCACAGTAGGCCCAGGAAAACGCCACGGTGCTGTCGCCACAGATCCGTGCAGCCAGACGATGACCTTCCTGCAGCGACAGCTTCTCGAAGCGCTTGGCAATGCCCTTGTGGGTGTAGCCAAGGCGCGCTTCCAGGCGCAGCACTTTCTCGCCCACCACTGAAAAGCGGAAATGTCCCGGCTCGATCGTGCCGGCGTGCACCGGACCCACGGCGATCTCATGCACGCCATCTCCCTGGACCGGCACGAAGGGGTAGGGCCTGGGATGATTGGCATAACTCTGGGTGGCACCCACCTCGCGGCGCAGCGGAAAGAGGTACTCGGGCCATCCGCCATGACGCAGCCACGGTCGGGCATCCCCGCCGTCTGCCTTCAAGCCCAGCAGGTCGTACAGCGCGCGTTGCAGACGGTTGGCTACCGGAAACCAGGGGTCAAGCGCGGGGTAGACGGGGTTGGCACCGGCCAGCGTGTGCTCCAGCACGACTAGCTGATCGGGCAGCAGGAAGGCGGCGAACACCCGGAAAACACCGTCGCGGTCGCGATCATCGGCGCCCCACAGGGCAAGCAGGCAGCCGCCCTGATCATGCAGACGCTGCGCGTTCGCGATCCATTGCGCGGCATCGACCGGCACCTGCCGTGCGGGCACATTGGCCGGCAACTGGCAGCCTTCCTGCAAAAGCAGATCGAGAGTCATGCTGTCACCCCGTCAACCGCCAATCAGCCGGGCCGCCAGGCGGTACCACTCGGCCAGCGCTGGCGGAATGTACAAGCCCATCATCAGCACGATCCCCAGATGGATGAACACCGGAACCAGCGCCGGCGAGTGCGGCAGCGGTTGCGCATCGGTATCGCCATACACCATCGGCTGCAGGCGGCTGAAGATCGCGCCGAAGGCGACGGCGAGGGCGATCAGCAGGATCGGCGTGGCCCACGGGTGATCGCGCATCGCCGTGGTCAGGATCAGGTATTCGCTGGTGAACACACCAAACGGCGGCATGCCGAGTATCGCCAGTCCGCCGAGCATCAGGCCCCAGCCCACGCTGGGATGAATCGCCAGCAAGCCGCGGATCTTGTCCATGCGCTGCGTGCCGGACAGTTGCGTGGCATGGCCGGCGGCAAAGAAGATCGCGGACTTGGTCAGTGAGTGCATCGTCATGTGCAGCAGCGCCGCGAAGTTCGCGATCGGCCCGCCCATGCCGAACGCGAACGTGATGATGCCCATGTGCTCGATCGAGGAATACGCGAACAGCCGCTTGATATCCCTCTGGCGCCACAGGAAGAAACTCGCCAGCACGGTCGACAGCAGCCCGAAGCCCATCAGCATGTGACCGGGCAGGTGCGAATGCAGCGCCCCGTCGGTGAGAATCTTGCAGCGAATCACCGCATACAGCGCCACGTTGAGCAGCAGGCCGGAGAGCACCGCGGAGACCGGCGTCGGACCCTCGGCATGCGCATCCGGCAACCAGTTGTGCAACGGCGCCAGACCCACCTTGGTGCCGTAACCGACCAGCAGGAAGACAAACGCCATGCCCATCACGCGCGGTTCCAGCTGCCCCTTGACGGCGTCGAGATGGGTCCACAGCAACGCGCCCATACCCTCGCCCCCGAGCAGATCCTCGGCAGCGGTGTACAGCAGCGCCGTGCCGAACAGCGCCAGCGCGATGCCGACACCACAAAGGATGAAGTACTTCCAGGCGGCCTCGATGCTGGCGCGCGTGCGGTACAGCGAAACCAGCAGTACGGTCGACAGCGTGGCCATCTCCATCGCCACCCACATGAAGCCCATGTTGTTGGTGGTCAGTGCCAGCAGCATGGCGGCCATGAACAGCTGGTACATGCTGTGATACAGCCGCAGCCGACCCGGCGTGAGCCGGCCCTGGTTTGCCTCGATGCGCATGTACGGCCGCGAAAAGACGGCGGTGGTGAAGCCGACCAGCGCCGTCAGTGCCACCAGGAACACGTTGAACGGGTCGATGAAGAACTCTTCGTCCCAGGCCGTCATCGGGCCGTGCCGGATGACCCGTGTCACCAGTGCTGCGGCTGCCAGCAAGGTGGCCAGGCTGACCGCCACGCTGACTTCGGCGGCATGGCGTTTCGCGCCGACGATGGCGAGCAGCGCCGCACCCAGCAGAGGACATCCCAAGACCAGCAGAATCTCCACGTCAGTCCTCCTTGAGAGATTCGAGTTGGTCAAGATCGAGGCTGTCGAACTGCTCCCGGATATGGAAGAAGAAGATGCCGAAGATGAAGACGGCCACCAGCAGGTCCAGCGCCATGCCAAGCTCCACCACCATCGGCATGCCGTAGGTGGTGCTGGTGGCGGCGAAAAACAGCCCGTTTTCCAGCGACAGGAAACCGATCACCTGGGTGAAGGCCTTGCGCCGGGCCAGGATCATCAGGAACGACAGCAGGATGACGGCCAATGCGATTCCCAACGTATGGCGAAGCACCGTCGTGGCCAGCGCCGTGACCGGCTGCGCCAGCCCGAACGCGAAGATAACCAGACCCAGCCCCACCAGCATCAGGGTGGGCACATTGACCAGCGGTTCGTTGTCGCGTTCGATGCCCAGCTTGCGCATCAGCCGGAACAGGATCCACGGCAACAGGCACACCTTCAGCAGCAAGGTCAGCGCGGCCGAGTAATACAGGTGCGTGAGATGGGCCGAGGTGGCCACCAGCACGGTGGAGGTAACCAGCACCACGCCCTGCCACACCAGCAGGATCAGCAGTCGGCGGCTGCGCCGTTCGGCCAGCATGGCGAACGAGATCAGCAGCAAGGCACCCGCGAGCACCTGCACAACCTGGGTAGCGAAGCTCAGTGGGGCCATGGGCTCAGACTCCCAGCAGCAGGTAGACGAGCAGGCCGAGCACGGCGAACAGGAACGCCATGGTCAGAAACTCCGGCGCGCGGAACAACCGCAGCTTGGCCGAGAGGGTCTCGAACAGCGCCAACGCGGCCCCGGCGATGACGAGCTTGACCAGCAGCGCGCCGATGGCGAGTGCGAGCAGGCCGATACCGGCGCCATGCACGGCGATACCCCAGGGCAGGAACAGCGCGAAGCCGATGCAGGCGTAGTTGAACAGCTTCAGCCAGGAGGCCCATTCGAGCAGCGCCAGATGACGCGCCGAATATTCCAGGATCATCGCTTCATGGATCATCGTCAGCTCGAGATGAGTTGACGGGTTGTCGACCGGCAAGCGGGCATTTTCGGCCAGCAGCACCATCACAAATGCCACGCCGGCAAAGAACAGGCTCGGATGCAGCACGACGGCGTGCTGGCTCAGCGCACCTTCCACCACGCTGGGCAGTGCGGTGCTGCCATACGTCATGAAGGCGCAGAACAGCACCATCAGCAGCGCCGGTTCGGCGAGAAAGCCGATCATCATCTCGCGCCGTGCGCCCATGCTGCCAAACGCCGTGCCGACGTCCATCGCCGCCAGCGAAATGAATACGCGCCCGGTCGCGAACACACCGACGAGCGCAATCGCGTCGGCGACGCGGGCCAGCGGCAGATCGGTGGTCACCGAGGGGATGATCGCCGCCGCCACCACCATGGTGGAAAACACCACGTAAGGTGCCGCACGGAACAGCCAGGAGGCGTGCGTGGCCAGTGCCGCATCCTTGTGGAACAGCTTGCGCAGCACCCGGTAGGGCTGCCACAGCGGCGGCGCGGATCGGTTCTGCAACCAGGCACGACATTGCCCGACCCAGCCGGCGAACAACGGCGCGAGGGCGATCGCCAGCAGGCACTCGCCTACCTGCCATGCGTAAGCGACGGCTGTCATAGCACCCACACCAGCAGCAGCAGCAGCGTCATGAAGCTGTACAGCAGGTAGATCGCCAGACGTCCGCCCTGCAGGATCGTCACGCGTTCGGCGATGCGCTGCACGAGGCGAGCCAGTGGCAGGTAAAGCGCATGCCAGAAGCGTTCTTCGACCTTCACGCGATACTGCGGTTGGACATCGGCGGGCAACGGCAGCTCGCGCTCCATCCGGAACACCGGGCCGAACAGATGGCGGATCGGCTGGCCGAAACCTTCGGAGGAATCCTGCATGCGCGGCGTTTGCCATGGATAGCCACAATCCCATGCCGGCGTGCGGCGAGCGCGACCATGGTAGAAGCGGCGCACCAGCACGAAGGTGGCGCCGATCGCGAGCAGCAGGCCCAGCCACAGCCACAGGCCGCTGTACGACGCCTGGTTCGAGGCGATCGGCGTCATCCACCACGGCGACGGCCCGCGCTGCACGGTCGCCCCGACCAGTGGCTGGGTGATGCGGCCCACCACATCCAGTGCGACCTGGGGAAACACGCCGATCAGGATGCAACCGAGTGCCAGCCAGCCCAGGCCGATCCGCTCGAGCCAGCCGGCGTCATGCGCCCGCTCCAGCGAAGGTTCGCGTGGCTGGCCCAGAAAGATCACGCCGTAGAACTTCACCATCACGTAGCCGGCCAGCGCGGCGGTCAGCGACACGATGGCCGCGCCCAGCGGCACGATCATGTTCAGGAACGCGTGCGGGATGTGCGGCGTCTGCAGAAACGCCTGCAGCAGCAGCCACTCGGAGACGAACCCGTTGAGTGGCGGCAGCCCGGCGATCGCCAGCGAGCCGATCAGTGCCAGCGCTGCCACCCATGGCATGTAGCGGATCAATCCGCCGAGCTTGCCAAGGCTGCGCTCGCCGGTGGCATGCATGACCGATCCGGTGACGAGGAACAGCAGGCTTTTGAAGAATGCATGGTTGAACGCATGAATCAGCGCCGCCGCGAGCGCCAGCGCGGCGAGCAGGCGCATGTCGAAGCTGCGGCACAGCAGGGCCAGTCCGACGCCGGCGAAGATCAGCCCGATATTCTCGATCGAGGAATACGCCAGCAGGCGCTTCATGTCGGTCTGCACCGCCGCGAAGATCGCGCCATACAGCGCGGTGCCGAGGCCGAGCCCGAGGGTCAGCAAACCCCACCACCACGGACCCACGTGCAGCAGATCCAGACTGACCCGCAACAACCCATATACCCCGACCTTGAGCATCAGGCCACTCATCATCGCTGACACCGGCGACGGCGCCGCAGGGTGGGCTTCCGGCAGCCAGACATGCAGCGGTACCAGGCCGGCCTTGGCGCCGAATCCGAACAAGGCCAGCACAAAGGCCACACTGGCCCAGGCCGGTGCCAGCGTGGCGCCGCGCATCGCAGCAAACGTCATTTGCCAGCTGCCGCCATGCAGCACACCGAAGCACAGCAGGATTCCCAGGGCGCCCACATGGGCCATCAGCAGATAGAGGAAGCCGGCGCGCCGGATCTCCGGCAACCGATGCTGGGCGGTCACCAGGAAATACGAACTCAGCGCCATGGTTTCCCAGGCCACCATGAACAGGTAGGCATCGTCGGCCAGGATGACCATCGCCATGCTGGCCAGAAATACGTGGTACTGCAGACACAGCAGGCCTGGCGCGGTGCCTTCGCCGTGCCGGAAATAACCGGCGGCGAAGATCGAGATCCCGGCTCCCGCGCTGCCCAGCAGCAGCAGAAAGAAGCCGGACAACGCGTCCAGCCGCACGTGGAACGGCAGATCCGGCAGTCCGAGCGGAAGCACGGCGCTCTGCACGGTGAAATCGGTCGCCAGCGCCAGCGTGCCCATGCCGGCGACGCCGAGCGCCACCAGCGCGCCCAGCGGAAACAGGGTGCGCGCGACCCAGCCGATGCGATTGGGCTGGATCAGGCCGAGCGCACCCACCAGCAACCACGCGGCGACGAGATCCAGCAGCAGCGCCAGCGGCGTGTTGATTGCCAGTGCGCTCACCGCTGCCGCACCCCTGCCGAAGGCATGCCACGGGCTGGACGGCAGCTGGTCGGGGCCGGTCTTTGTGTGGTCACCATGATAAATGTATTATCATACAAGTTGTTTCCAGTGTAAGACTGATGAGACGCATATGCCAACAGAAAATCGCACGGCCCGCCTGACCATCCTGATCGATCCGCGCAAGAAGGCGGTGTTCGAGCGACTGTGTGCAGGAGAAGACGCCACGCCGTCGCAGGTCGTGCGACGGCTGATCCGCGACTATATCGAGCAGCGCTCGGGACGCCCCTGGCATGCCGAGACCGATCCCGCTGACCAGGCCGCGGCCGCATCCGGGAATCCCCATGTCCGCGCACGCTGAGCGCGCCCGGCCGACGCGATCGGGGGCGGCCCCTGCGGGCAACGCGGCGTCATTGTCGATGACCGGGCTGGCCCCCGAACAAGTGGCCTTCCTGGGCGAGGCCGTCGCGAAAAACGTGTTCGTGCAGATCCTGTGCTGGCCCACGATGCCTGCCGCGTGGTCGGTGCTGGCCGAGGCGTCCGCCGCCATGCGGGCCGTGCGCAATGGCCTGTCCATGTCCAATCCGGTGCAGGGTTCATCCTGGATGCAACAGGTGGCGCCGCAGTTGAGTGGTCCGCTCGAGCGCGAGTGGGGCGCCGCCGAGAGCACCCTGGCCACGCTCATCCGGCGCCTGCCGGTGCGCTTCGCAGTAGCCATCGTGGAACACGATCCGGCGCAACGGCAGGGCAGCGATGCGGGGCGCCACCGCTCGTTGTTGGCGGGCTGCCTGACGGCCTATGACACCTTTCTCAAGAGCTCCAATCAGCGGGCGTTCCGGCTCATGCTTGCGCCAAGCCATGGTGCGGCAGAGAACGACCTGCGCCAGGCCGTGTACGTGGAAATGCTGCCGCACATGGACGGCAGCGAACGATTGGGAGCCATCGAACTGGCATTCTGGCCCGGCGCCGCGCCGCCGCTGCCGATGGAGGTGGCGCAACTGGCCGCAGCCGCCGTGAGTCGCCATCTGCAGGAACCAGCCCAGGTCAATCCGTTGTTCGAGGCGGTGCGCGCCCATCTGGCACCGCCGTCGCATTTTCATGCATTAGGCGGCCGATCGGCGCGGCGCTGAGCGCGCTGCTTGAGTTGGCGCGGCCGCGCCACGCAGTGGTCCGGAGTCGCTGTGGAACTCGCATGGCGGATCCGTAGCTGACCGTCGCCGGCGCGTGCATCAGGCGGCGGCGCAGCGGTTGCGGCCGCTGCGTTTGGCCTCGTACAGCGCCTTGTCGGCACGCGAGAGGGCCTGCTCGATCGATTCACCTGCTCGCAGGGTGGCCACGCCCAGACAGGCGGTTACCCGGATGGGCTGGTCATCCTGGATGATCTGATGTTGCGCAAGCGTGCTGCGGATGCGTTCGGCTATCTCCAGCGCGTTTGACAGCGGAGTGCCGGGCAGGCACAGCATGAATTCCTCGCCACCGAAGCGCCCGAACAGATCACCCTGGCGGCACTGTTGCTGAATCACCGTGGCGGCAGCGCGCAGCACAGCATCGCCGGTTTGGTGACCGTGGGTATCGTTGATCTGCTTGAAATGATCCAGATCCAGCAGCGCGATGCTCAGGGGGCCGGTGCCGGCCTCGGCCCACGCGCCGCGGGCCAGCTCCAGCAGCCGGCGGCGGTTGCAGACGCCAGTGAGATCGTCAGTGCCGGCCAGCTCATCGAGTCGCTGGTTGGCTGCGCGCAGACTTTGCGTTTGCTCGTCGACGCGACGCTGCAGGCGCATTGCCTGTCGCCGCAGATAGCGCGTGCGCAGGTGCACCAGCAACGCCATCAGGGCGAGCAGCAGAGCGAGAGCCAGCAGTCGTGCCAGCAAGGTTTCATGCCATTGCGGCCGGACCTCGATGATCAGCTGACTCTGGATCGTGCGTGGGTGCAGACCGCGCGTGGCGGCGCGCAGCTGCAGCCGGTATGCACCGTGCGGCAGGTTGGTGTAGATCGCGCTGGGCAGGCTGCCGCGGGGGATGTCGGTCCAGCTCTGATCCAGGCCATTCATGCGATAGCTGTAGGCCGTTTCGGTGGGTGCCTGGTAATCGAGCAGCGAGAAATCGACCCGCAGGTTGCGCATGCCCCGCTTCAGGGTGAGTGTCTGGCCATCGTGCGGTAGCTTGCCGAAGGGTATCGCGTCACCGTTGATCGTCGCCGCGGTGATCACCAGCGGTGCCGGCATCGTGGTGGCCGCGGGCAGGTTCGGGTGGATCACGGTGAGGCCGCCCAAACCGCCGAACAGCAGATCGCCGCCCGGGGCCACCGCGGCGGCGATATTGAAGTAGCTGGTGATATGCAGGCCGTCGCGAGTGCCCAGGTTGGCGATGGCGCCGCTGCGGCTGTCGATCATCGCGATGCCGCTGGAGATGCTGGCCCAGATCCTGCCGTGATCGTCGGCGAGCACGGCGTTGACCTTGTCGCTGGCCAGCCCTTGTTGCAAGCCGACGGTGCGGAAGTGCGGCGGGTTGCCCGGGGTCAGCGAGTCCACCACGCCGAGGCCGCCAAAGGTGCTGACCCACAGCCGGCCCAGGCTGTCCCGTGCGATCGAGCCGACGTAATCCTGCGGCAGACTGGTCGGGTCGCCCGCGACATGGCCAAGATTTTCAAAATCGCCGCGAGGGTTGCCGTCGCGACTGATGCTGATGCCGCGCGTGGTGCTGTACCACCAGTCAGAGCCGACCCGGGTGATCTGCCGTACGGTATCGCTGGCCAGGCTGGCCGGATCGTCGGGTACGTGCCGCCGGTTTTCCAGCGTGTGCGTGCGCGTGTTGTAGCGGAACGCGCCTTCGTAGGTGCCTATGAGCAGGTCGATGCCATCGCGCTGCAGGCTCAGCACGGGCTTGTTGTTCAACGCCGGCAGCACGCCGTCATGGATGGCAAGCGTGTCGGGGTTGATGCTGGCCAACCCCTGGGTGCCCACCCAGATGGTGCCATCTGCCGTTTCGGCAAAGGACTGCACATCCCGCTGCGCCTGGGTACCACCCAGATGCAGGTGCTCCATCGTGCCGTTCGCCAGATCGATCAGGTCGATGTGACCGGCACCTTCGCCGAGCCAGACGCGCTGGCGCGAGTCCACGAAGATGCTGTGCACATTGGTGTCGGACAGTGCGTTCTGCTCCAGCGGCGAGGCCAGCAGCGCGAATGCGGTGCGGGCAGCAGGGTCGATGTTGGCCGCGCCGAGGTCGGTGGCCGCCCACAGGTTGCCGCTGCGATCCGCGAGCAGGGCGCGTACCGAGTTGCCGGGCAGCGAGGAGGCCACCGCCTGATCGTGCCTCAGCACCTGCACGCGGGAGCTGCGGGCAGACCAGGCGACGATGCCGCCACCATCGGTGGCGATCCATACGCTGCCGGCACCGGCATCGAGAAAATCGCGCACGGTCGGTTGCAGTGCGCCGTCGTGGTAACCGCTGTAGCCGGGGATGGCGTGCCAGGTTCCATCGCGGTCCCGATACACGCTGCCCAGCTGGCCACTGCCTACCCACAGCCGACCCTGCACATCCTCGTGGATGGCCCAGATCTGGCTAGTCAGCACGGCGGATGCCAGCGGATCGGCCGTTGCGGGGCGCACGAAGCGGCGGGTTCCGGCGCGCCGGACCAACAGGCCGTTGTTGTTGCCCAGCCACAGGTCGCCATGCCGATCCTGCAGCACGCTGAAGTTGCGTGGCGAGGCTGCGTCGCCGGTGTCCACCGGACGGATCGTGTTGCTGCGCAGATCCAGATGATCCACGCCACCATCCGTGGCGATCCACACACCACCGGCATGGTCGGTGGCCAGCGCATAGACCTTGCGGTCCGTGCCGCCCGGGCCGATCGGGTAGGACCTGAAACTGTCGGTCGCCGGATCGAATCGGGTCAGGCCGCCGGCATTGGTGCCGATCAGCATGCTGCCGTCAGGCAAGGCCAGCAGGCTGCGCACATAGGCATCCCGCAAACCGTTGGTGTCGCTGGTGCGCAAGCCGAAGACCTGCATGCGGTAGCCGTCGTAGCGCACCAGGCCACCCATGGTGCCGATCCACATCAGGCCACGACTGTCCTGGGCAAGGGCGGTGGTGACGGAATGGGGTAGTCCTTCGTCGATGCCCACCTTGTTGAACCATGGAATCTCGAACGCTGCCCAGGCGTCACGCGCCGTTGGCACCGGCGCAGCGACCGCTGGCCGCGTGCCCGGCATAAGCATCAGACCGAGCAGGGCTGCGCAAAGGCAGAGAAAACGATATCCCTGCGATTTCATGCGCACAGTGAAGCGTGCAGACCGTCGTCTTGCCAGCGTGATGCACACGCCCGTGCCGCACGGTGGTGCCGAGTCGTGTTGTTCAATGCAGTCATGCCTCCCCCCCCGACCATGCCATGCGACGTCGCCACGGTATGGGCTTGGATTGTACCCGGTTGACGCACGGGCGATCGGACCGTCCCGGGACAGGTCATGCCGTATCATCCGGGCATGCCACGCCATGTCGCGCCGACCACTGCCGGCCTGTTCGCCGAATCCGATGCGCTGAAGCCGCTGGCCGAGCGGATGCGCCCGCGCAGCCTCGACGAGATCGTCGGCCAGCAGCGCCTGGTGGCGCACGACAAGGCGCTGCGCCGCGCGCTGGAGGCCGGCAAGATCCATTCGATGGTGCTGTGGGGGCCGCCCGGCTGCGGCAAGACCACGCTGGCGCTGCTGGTGGCGCGCTATGCCGACGCCGATTTCCGCGCGATCTCGGCGGTGCTGTCGGGCCTGCCCGAAGTGCGCAAGGCGCTGACCGAGGCGGAAGTCAGCTTCGCCCAGGGCCGGCGCACGGTGCTGTTCGTCGACGAGGTCCACCGCTTCAACAAGACCCAGCAGGACGCGTTTCTGCCGCACATCGAGAAAGGCGTGATCGTGTTCATTGGCGCCACCACCGAGAACCCCTCGTTCGAACTGAACTCCGCGCTGCTCTCGCGCTGCCGCGTGCACGTGCTGGAGCCGATTTCGGTGGACGACATCATCGCGGCGCTGCGGCGCGCGCTGGCCGACCGCGAGCGCGGCCTCGGCGAGCTGCAGCTGCAGGTGGGCGACGACGCGCTGGGCTCGATCGCCCAGGCCGCCGACGGCGACGTGCGGCGCGCGCTCACCCTGCTGGAAATCGCCGCCGAGCTGGCCGACGGCGACGGTGCCGATCAACGCAGCATCGACGAGGCCACGCTGGCCCAGGTGCTGGCCGACCGCACCCGTCGCTTCGACAAGCAGGGCGAGCAGTTCTACGACCAGATCTCGGCGCTGCACAAGTCGGTGCGTTCGTCCGACCCGGACGCGGCGGTGTACTGGCTCACGCGCATGCTCGACGGCGGCGTCGACCCGCTGTACCTGGCGCGGCGCATGACCCGCATGGCAGTGGAGGACGTCGGCCTGGCCGAGCCGCGCGCGTGGCGCATGGCGCTGGACGCGTGGGACACCTACGAGCGCCTGGGCAGCCCTGAAGGCGAGCTGGGACTGGCGCAGCTGGCGATCTGGCTGGCGATCGCGCCGAAGAGCAACGCCGCCTACGTGGCCTGGAACAAGGCGCGCGCCGCCGTGCGCGACGGCGGCACGCTGGAAGTGCCGATGCACCTGCGCAATGCGCCGACCAAGCTGATGAAGGGCCTCGGCTACGGCAAGGGCTACCAGTACGACCACGATGCCGAAGGCGGCGTGGCGCTGGATCAGCAGTGCCTGCCGGATGCCTTGGCCGGCACTGTGTTCTACGAGCCGGTCGAACGCGGGCTGGAGCTGCAGCTGCGCGAGAAGCTGCTGGCGCTGCGCGCCGCCCGCGCCCAGGCGCGCGGCAAGTAGCGGCGGCGCTGCTGCATCCGCTCTTGCCGCCAGCCTGGCGCCCGTTCAAGATTTGCCCCACCCATCACGGAGGGACCTGAGCATGCGCATCCTGGTAGCGGGCCTGATCGGCGGCATCCTGATATTTCTCTGGGGCGTGCTGGCACACACGGCGCTGGGGCTGGGCAACACGGGCTTCAAGCTGCCGGCCGATGAAAATGTGGTGCTGGCCAGCCTGCACCAGGGGCTGGGCGGGCAGGCCGGCATCTACGTGCTGCCATCGCTGGATCCGAAGAAGATGAGCGATCCGGCCGAGGTCATCGCCTATTCGCAGAAGGCCATACGCTCACCGTACGCCTGGGTGGTCTACTTGCCGCAGGGCGACGACATGACCCGCATGCAGCAGCAGATTCCGCGGCAGTGGGCGTCCGACACGCTGGGCGCGCTGGCGCTGGCGTTCATGATGGGCGTGGGCGCGTTGAGCTTCCGTCGGCGCCTCGCGGTGGCGCTGGCCGCCGCAATATTTGCGTGGCTGAGCCTGTCGGTGCCGTACTGGAACTGGTATCGCTTCCCGCTGGATTTCACCCTCGCCGCGCTGGCCGAACAGCTGGTCGGCTGGCTGATCGCCGGTGCTGCCATGGCCTGGTGGCTCGGTCGCGGCGAACGCAAGCTGGCGCGCTGACCGCCCGCCGTTCACCCAGAGCGTAGCGCAGCGAAGTCGAAGGGTAGCCCTTCGACTCCGGCCCTGCGGGCCTGCGCTCAGGGCGAACGGTTCCTCATGCCAGGCGCAAGTTGCATTGCGGCAACAGCCGCCCGGCAGCGATAATTCAGAGCTCAAGCACCGACTGGACTTCACCCATGCTGGACCCCGCACTGCTGCGCACGCGCCTGGCCGAAACGGCGGCGCGGCTCAAGGAAACGCGCCATTTCGAGCTGGACGTGGGCGTCGTCGAGGCACTGGAGAGCACGCGCAAGCAGCTGGCGATGCAGACGCAGGAGCTGCAGAACCTGCGCAACACGCGCTCCAGGGCGATCGGCCAGGCCAAGGCGAAGGGCGAGGATGTGGCCGCGCTGATGAGCGAAGTGGCCGGCCTGGGCGATCAGCTGAAGGCCAACGAGCAGGCGCTGGCGGAGGTGCAGGCGCAGCTCGCCGAGATCGCGCTGGGCATTCCCAATATCCCGCATGCGTCGGTGCCGCTTGGCAAGGACGAAAAAGACAACCTTGAAGTGAGCCGCTGGGGTGCGCCGCGCAGCTTCGATTTCGCGGTGAAGGACCACGTCGAGCTGGGCGAACGCCACGGCTGGCTCGACGGCGACGCCGGCGCCAAGCTGTCCGGCGCCCGCTTCACCGTGCTGCGCGGGCAGCTGGCGCGGCTGCATCGCGCGCTCGGCCAGTTCATGCTCGACCTGCACACCGGCGAGCACGGCTACCTCGAATGCAACGTGCCCGTGCTGGTCAACGCCGACAGCATGCAGGGCACCGGCCAGCTGCCGAAGTTCGAGGAAGACCTGTTCGCCACCGAAGTCGGCGAAACGAAGCGCTACCTGATTCCCACCGCCGAAGTGTCGTTGACCAACCTGGTGCGCGACACCATCCAGGACGCCGACGCGCTGCCGCTGCGCTTCACCGCGCACACGCTGTGCTTCCGCGCCGAGGCCGGCAGCTACGGCCGCGACACCCGCGGCATGATCCGCCAGCACCAGTTCGAGAAGGTGGAGATGGTGCAGATCGCGCGCGCCGACCAGTCGCACGCGCAGCTGGAGGAAATGGTCGGCCACGCCGAAACCGTGCTGCAGAAGCTCGGCCTGCCGTACCGCAAGCTGCTGCTGTGCAGCGGCGACATGGGCTTCACCGCCGTCAAGACCTACGACCTGGAAGTGTGGCTGCCCAGCCAGAACAGCTACCGCGAAATCTCCAGCTGCTCCAACTGCGAAGACTTCCAGGCCCGCCGCCTGCAGGCCCGCGTGCGCCACGCCGACAGCGGCAAGCCCGAACTGGTGCACACCTTGAACGGCTCCGGCCTCGCCATCGGCCGCACCCTGATCGCGGTGATGGAAAACTTCCAGAACCCCGACGGCTCGATCGGCGTGCCGGAGGTGCTGCGTCCGTACATGGGCGGCCTCGATCGCATCGCCTGACGCCGCCCGCGCACCCGGTTCGTCAGCCCCGACGTTGCTGATAAACTGCCGTAGTGGCGTGCAGCGCGCGCCGTCGACAGGACAACGATTTTGGAGAGAGATGGCCGAGTGGTTTAAGGCAGCAGTCTTGACGCGAAGGCAGGAAGCCGAAGCGGACAGCGGCCCAGCCGCTGGCCCCCTGGCCTGATCAGGGCAGGGGGTGGAGGGCAGGATGCCCGGAACAAAACTGCCGTAGTGGCGTGCAGCGCGCGCCGTCGCGCAGGACAACGATTTTGGAGAGATGGCCGAGCGGTTTAAGGCAGCAGTCTTGAAAACTGCCGTAGGTGTGAGCCTACCGTGGGTTCGAATCCCACTCTCTCCGCCAAATCTACTAAAGCCCTGATATTTAAGGGCTTTTTTGTTGTCGGAAAAAATGCGTCGGGTCACAAGTCGGGACACAAGAGGCCCCGATGCGATTGCCCCACTATCTCTATCTTGCTCCATCCGGCGTCTGGCACTTTCGTCAGCGATTACCAGCGCATCTGACGAGCGTTTGCGGCCGTGCCTTCATCAAGGCCAGCCTCCACACGAGGGATACGCAAGAGGCGCAATGGCGGGCGCTCGCATTGGCCCGGCGTTATGCTCTGGTCTTCGGTTGGTTGCGGAGTGGAGCTGTGGCAGGAGAACCGGATATCAAGGAAGTCCTCCGGCGCTTGGCCCAAGGGCAAGGCAGGGACTACAAGATTCGGCGCGCATCCGATGGCACCTTCGAGATGGAGGCCAACGGACCGGATGATCACAAGCTGGCGATGGAGGCTTTGGAGCAGATTGGCCGCAAGGACCATCTATTTCCTGCGCCTGCTGCCGCATCGGCCCCGGTTGCTTCTCCGCCCCGGCCCAAGACTGCGGATATCCCCATCGGCAAAGCAGTCGAAACGTGGCTTCGAGAGATTGAGCCCAACACCAAGCCCAAGACGCTGACCATCAAGCGCTCAGCTGTGGAAGGCTTTGCCAAGCACTTTGGTGAGTCAAAGCTGGTCTCCGACGTCCACCGTGTCGATGTGGGCAACTGGGTGGGCGCACTCAGTGCCGGTGGCTTGCAGACGCCTACCTTGGTCAACAAATGCTCTTATCTGCGTGGGTTCTTCGATTGGGCCAAGGGTCGGGGCTATTTCGCCGATGACAATCCCTCCGTGGGTCAGGTGGCCTATGGCACGCGCGCCAAGCGGGTCCGTCGTGCGCATGGTTTTAAGGCGTTTTCAACGGAGCAAATTCGCGCACTCTTCTCCGACACCGCGCTTGAAGCCCTGAGTGATGACCAGCGATGGGGTGTGCTCATTGGACTTCACACCGGTGCTCGGGTCAGCGAAGTCGGGCAGCTTCGGCTAGATGACATCGCCGATGTCGAGGGTGTGCCGTGCTTTCGCATCACCGACGAAGGCAGCGGCCAGAGTGTGAAGACCTCAGCCAGCCTTCGCACCATCCCCATCCATCCCAAGCTCATCGAGTTGGGGCTCTTGAACCACGTCGAGCAGCTTAGGAAGAGTGGTGCGACCAAGTTGTTCCCCAAGGCGAAAGCCAATGCGGTGAACGGTCCGGGCCAGTGGCTGAGCAAGGTGTTCTCCCGCCACATTGAACGCCACCTTAAAAAGCCTGAGAAGGGTAAGTTTGGCTTCCACTCTCTGCGCAAGACCGTAGTCCAGCGCCTTCAAGACCTGGGGGTTGAGGCCGAGTTTCGTGCTGCGTATGTGGGGCACGAGTTGGATGACGAGCATCACGCCGCATACAGCAGGCCACCGACCATGCCGGAGCTGTTAGAGAAGATCGAAAAGCTTGACTTTCTCTCCTGAGGAGCGTGCGGCAAGGGTCTAGACCAAACATCCCTCTGCCATAAAGTGGCGAGCACTTCATGACCAAGCTGGCATCCCATCCCGCTCGCAGTTTCAGCGGGCGGGAGCGGAGGGCTTTACAAGTGGTATGTAACAGGCGTAAAAGGTGTTACACCTTTCCAAGCGCGGAGGATGTATGCCTACGATTCGTATCGACCCAGATGTCTATCAGTGGTTAGAGAGTCAAATCACCGGTTTTGACGACACCCCAAATGCGGTGCTCCGCCGAGTAGCGTCGCTTGACCACGCCGGCAGCGCGAAGCGCGAAATCCGCCGGACTCGCGGAGGAACGACACCGCGTGGAGATTTTCTTCGCCCTATATTAAGGTCCTTGGCCAAACGTGGTGGAGGCGCTCCTCGCTCCACCATCCTCGCTGATATTGAGCATTTGTTGAAGTCGAAGCTGACAGATAAGGATCGAGAATTAGTTCCTTCTGGTGAAGCTGTTCGATGGCAAAAGAATGTCGAGTGGATGGTGTATGAGCTTCGCAAAGGGGGATACATAAAGGCTGCTAGCGACAGTCCATCAGGGTATTGGTCGCTCAGTCAAAAAGGGACTGATCATCCTGACGCAGGATAATAAAAAACCCCGGGTGACCGGGGTTTTCTTTACCTTATAGGTGATAACCACTTTATTTCAATCCCCACGTATGGGGCGAATGTCATCGGCTTGTTACTTAAACTTTACTACACCTTGTGGTGTGGAAACCATTTTTCCGATGACAATGTCTTTATAATCAAGAAAAAATATTTGTCAAGAGCGAAAATGAAAAAGGCCACGGTATGTCCCATGGCCTTTTGTTGGATAACACCCATTGACAGCTTAAAAATCGGTGTTATCTGTATATTATGGCTTTCAAAATATGCGTTTTGAAAGCGAGCAAGGTGGAAAAGGCACCGAGCCCAGGCAAAAGCCCCTGTGCTCATCATGGCAAAGCGAATCCGCTTGTCAATCCTTTCCCTTAATCGCTTTGATTTCGCCACGTTGAATAGTCTGCGGGAATGATGCTATGCGTCCCCGGGATGCCAAACTACCCCGGACACGATTCTCATCATTCACCAACGTGTGACATTGCGTTTTTCGCGTTCGCACCTCGGTTAAAACCGCGTCGGAACCCATGTTAACGGGTCAGCTTGTGTCAAGACATTGCGATTCATGCGCGGGTCGGCAGGCTGTAAGGTATAGAGCACCGTGGAAAGTGGGGTCGTGGGGACACGGCGAATGGTGGCAAACCGACAACGGAGAGACACCCACGAAAGTGGGCGGGGGGACCCGCAGCAGCGGTGGCGATACCGTGAAACCCCCTACTCAACAACAGCCGCCATTGTTGTTGGGCTCCTACGGTAAATCCCGTGGAGTAAACAGGTCATTCATGCCAGCTTTGCTTGGGTAGGGGCCGGCACGCCCGGCGAAAAGCCGCTACCGCGCTAACACAGTCCCGTAAGTCGGGGCGTTAGCCAGTTATTCGAAGAATAACCAGGGCGTTGCCAAGTGAGGGCGCCAGCCCGAACGCAGGACAACGCGGCCCCCCGGAAGGGGGGGTTGGGGGGAGAGCCCCCCGGAGGGGGGGTGGGGGGAGAGGCCCCCCGCGAGGGGGGTTGGGGGGCGCCCGAGAAGAGCAAGCCCCCGCAAGGACAAGCAAAGCTGGCGTTGGACTGAGAAAGTCCCGCTAAGCGCACCGCAGGACCGGGCGATAGGGGAGAGCCATACCCAATGGGCCCCCTTCCGATAACGCCCCCTAGTGGGGGCTATCGGGCTGGTCTTGCTTTCGAAGTCTCCCCCCTTCCGATAACGCCCCCAAGGGGGCTATCGGTTTTTGGGCCTTTGGCCTCAATACCGCATCAGCGGCTTATTCCATTCAGGGCAGGTCCCTGCCTTCACGCCGAGCCCGCCGCCTTTGGCGGCCACCTATCACCATCACGATATAAAACATCAGCAGGAACGCGCCCAAGCCAGCGAAGAAACAAAGGGCGCGGAAATCGTAAAGCGAAATCAGGAAGCAGCCGATAATCGGCGTGAGAAAAAACGCATGGGCCAGAGGGTGTGCGCGGTCGCTTTTCATCGGTTCGTGTCCGAGTGGAGTGGCGCTGATTCTGCGCGGCCGGCGTCTCAGCGATTAGGACGAAAAGAGCGATTTTTTTTAATACACCAGACGCACTAAAAAGCATTACCGGCTCCCCGCATGCGGCATAGCCGTGCGGTGCGACGTGATTACACCCCCTTGACGGCCCGAAAAACCTCGATAATCTGAAAATATAGATTTTGTTAATGAGGTCGATTATGTCTGATGCCGTTATTACCGTCCGGATGACGAAAGCCGAGGCGAACATCTTGAAGCAGCGGGCCAAGAGTTTGGGGATTTCTCTGGCCGAATATATCCGCTCGATTGCGCACCGCGACGACACTCTCGAGGAGATCCAGCGAGGGCTCGCCAAGCATCAGCGGGAAACGCTCGATGCCGTTGAGTCCTTGGCCGTGAAGCTCGCCGATGCCGTGCGTGAGGCGATGGCGTGATTCATGCTGTCGGTGTGCGGACTGGACAATCACAGCAGCGGAGCCATCAAGGATGTCGGTCGCTACATGCGCGCAACCGAGTATTACCGGGCGGGCATCGGTGCGGGTGAGTGGCTCGGTGATGAAGCCAAGGCACTCGGGCTGACCGAAGCGGAAGCCAACGCCCAGTTTGAGGCCTTGCTCAGCGGACACGCCCCCGATGGAACCAAGCTGGTGCGCAACGCGGGTGCCTTGGGCCGTCGCATGGGCTGGGACCTGACATTCAGTGCCGACAAATCGGTCTCCATCGTATTCGCCGCCGCAAGCGAGTCGGACCAACGCCGCATCCTCGACGCCCATCATCGGGCGACGGCTTCCGCACTGGATTACCTCCGAGGACAGCTCATTTCCCGAACGGGGGCGCAGGGCCAAGGGCCAGCAGTGATGGCGGGTGATGGGGTCATCATCCGGCGCGTGGATCATCTGGACAGCCGCGAAGGAGATCCACAGCTTCACAGCCATTGCGTCCTGGTGAACGCCGCCAAGGGCCCGGATGGCAAATGGCGGACCATCGACGAGCGCGCCCTGTTCGACCACAAGCACGCCGCAGGCGCCATCTACCGCCATGCCTTGGCCCGCGAAATGAAGGCGCTGGGATACGGCATCGAAAGCGAGCGCGAGCGGGATATCGATGGCCGCGAGACCGGACAGGTCTGGCATCACATCGCGGGGGTAGGTCCCGAGGCCATGCGTCACTTTTCCAAGCGTCGGCTAGCCATCGAGGCCGCCATGAGTGCTGAGGGCCTCAGCGCCCAAGAGGCCACGATGCGCACGCGACGCGGAAAAACGGACGAGAACCACCCCGAGCACATCATGGACGGGACACGCACAGCACTGGCGGACCTTTACCGCGAGGGCGTGGTGGCATGGGAGGAGGCCGAGGATTTGCGAGGCGTGCCCAGCCAAGGTCTGGACCCGCGCCATGAGTCGGCCTTATTGGCCGACCTTCATCGCACCGAAAGCGCCTTTGACCGCCGCCACCTCATCGACCGCTTGGCGAAGGAGCGGCTGGACCTTGCCGACCCGGTGAAGGCGGCAGACGAATGCTTGAGGCAGTGGCAAGAGCGCGGGACGGTGGTGCGCTTGGCCGATGATGCGGAAGGCCGTGCCCGCTGGTGTTCTAGGGTCCAATGGGCGTTGGAGGAAGCCATCACCCGCGATGCGGTGGCCCGAAAAGACGACGACACCCATCGGCTTGCCCGCACTCAGGTCGAGCAGGCCATCGCCGCCCATGAAGCGGCCCAAGGCTTCACGCTGACCGAAGAGCAACGCAAGGCTGTGTTTTTCGTCGCGTGCGAGAGTGGCGGTGTGGCTTGCCTGTCGGGTCAGGCTGGCACGGGAAAAACCGCCACGGCCGGCGCTTACCTTGGGGCTTACAAGGCCGCAGGGTTTCAGTTGGTGGGCACCAGCACGGCGCAACGTGCGGCCGAGAAACTGGAAGCCGAGACCGGCATGCCCTCGATGTCGTGCGCCAAGTTGTTGTCCGCCATCGACCGGGGCGACCTGGTGCTCACGCCGCAAACCGTGGTCACCGTGGATGAGGCCGGGATGGTCGGGGCCAAGACCCTAAGACAGATTCAGGAGGCGGTGGACCAAGCGGGAGCCAAGATGCTCTTGTTGGGCGACGCGCTTCAACTTCAACCCGTTGAGGCGGGGGCGCCGTTCCGCTTGATGGCCCATGAGGTCGGCGAGGTGAAGCTCACCGAAATCCGCCGCCAAAAGGAGGAGGCTGATAAGGCGATGGCCCGCGCGTTCTATCAGGGCGCGTCTGGCGCGAGCATCGTCGCCGGGTGGGAAAAGTGTGAACAGCTTCACACTCGGGACGGCAAAGCCGAAGCTATCGCCGCTTTGGCGAAAAATGTCTTGGACAACCCCAAGCCGCTGTCCGACAAGCTCATCATCGCCAATACCCGCGCCGACTGTGCTGCCATCACGCAGGCTTTGCGCGCTGGACTCATTGAGCGTGGAGCACTGGGTCCAGGCGAACGCATCGAGGTCGCCGGAAAGCTTGCCAACCAGCGCGAATCGATGGAGGTGCGCGAAGGTGAGCGCATCGTCTTCCAGAAGAACGATAGGCGGCTCGGTGTGGCCAACGGTGATGTCGGGGTGGTCGAAGGTCTGACCATGGACCGGAAGGGCCGTGTGTCGCTTTCCGTGAGGTTGGAGAGCGAAGTAGCTGGGAAGGATGGCAAGCGCATCACCGTCCATCCCGAAACCTATGACCGCCTGGGCTATGCCTATGCCAGCACGACCCATGCGGCGCAGGGGCAAGGCAAGGCGGACGTCTACTGGTTGGCCTCACCGGGGCAAGGCATGGACCGGAACATGGGGCTGGTCGCATTCACGCGCACCAAAGAGCGATTCGCCGCCTATGTCAGCGAAGACGACAAGGCGCGGCTGGTCGAGCGATTGGATGCTTGGGGCACGAAGCAGGCCGCGCGTGAACTGGTGCCCGAGGCTCAGGCCCAAGGGCAAGACGTTGGGCAAAAGGTGGGTGCGGTACTCGTGGATTTGCGCGCGTGGAAGACCAAGCGCGAGGCCCTCCGAGCCGCTGAGGCGGAAAACCGGCCAAAGGCCCAAAAACCGATAGCCCCCTTGGGGGCGTTATCGGAAGGGGGTGTCGCCGCTATTGACGCTCAGATCCATCGCATCGAATCGACCCGCGACGTGCTTTGGAAGCGGCAGCAACAAAGCGAACGCCAAACGGCCGAGTTGGAGATCCAAGCCCACCGCGCCGAGGCGATGGCCATGGCCATCAAGCAGCGCCACGCTGACGCGGATGCGAGGGTTCAAGCGTGGAAAGAACGGCACCCCTTGCGGATGGTGTTCGGAAACACGGCCGAGCTGGACGAACTTCGGGCCGTGCGCAAGACCGAGGCACAGAAGGCCCGACAGGCTGGCAAAGACGCGAACACTCTCAGCCATGCGCTGACTCTCGCCCGCGAAGACCAAGCACAGATGAGAGCGGCCATGGCAGCAGCGGACAACACGCTGCGCAACTTGTTCGCAGAGCGCGAGCGGGTTCGAGCCGCTGAATGGGCTGCCCAACGTGAGGCAGCGCATAACGACCCCGAGTTTCGGGCCTTACAGCGAGAGTCGGAGGAACGGGCGAGGGCGGTGATGCGTGGTGAGACTCGGATCCAACAGGGTCCAGCCCGTCTGCCTGAGTTGAGGCCGGGACCCGTGCCAAAGATGGGGCGCGGACGCAGTCGTTGACTGACACTTCCACTGAGGCATCAAGCGTGCCGAGCAATCAGGGACTCTCTGCTTGCTTTCACAGAAATGAGTCAGCTAATCTTTAGCGGGTACGGCTCAGGGAAATCACATAGGGGGAAGTACATGAAGACCGCAATATATTGCGTTGTCGTTGCCTTGGCGGGCGCCTTGGCTGGTTGCGCTACGAATTCTGGCGTGATGCCAATCGGTGGCGGCAACTACGAACTGACTGGAACTGCCGCAACCGCGTTCGGCAGCGGAGCCAGTGAGAAGGGTGCGCTTTTAAAGCAAGCAAACGCTTACTGTCAGTCTCTCGGAAAATCCATGGTCTTGGGACAGGCGGAAAGTGAGAACGCCCACATGGGTACTGTCGCCATGGCTGACGGCTACGCGAACAATGGTGTGGGTGGGTCAGGTTCGTTCAATGCGAACTATATACACCCCGGAACTAAGGCAAGCGCGGACGTGGTCTTTCACTGCGAGTGAATCGACCGTTTGCGTTGACTACCTAAACGAGTAACCCGAACCAGTAGCCTCTCTCCCGGCTACTGGCATCGGGACACAAATCAGGTCACAGACTTGGGCCGTAGGCCGCGTGAGATGGGGACGTCGAGTGTTTCCCACTCTCTCCGCCATATAGGGCAATTAAAGCCGTGATTGTCGTGGCGCTTTTTTTGGCTAATTCGCCCGGCGTGCCGTTGAGTTGAGGCCAGCGCGCTGCATTCCGCGGACCGCATTCGCCATGCATTTGCAAAACCACGGCTGCGCGGGGATGATGGAGCAATGGTCATGGGGGGCGATGACCATCAAGGTTGGCCATCACGGATCCGGACCACATAGGCGATAGCGATCGCGAAAGCACGGATCGTCTTTCCATCGTGTCTCGGGGAGTTACGCGCGCTCATGTCCAGATTGATCGCGGACTGTCGGGCATGACTGCGGCTGGGCGCTACCGCGCATTCATCAGCTACAGCCACCGTGATGCACGCGTGGCCGGCTGGCTCCATCGCAGCCTGGAAAGCTACCGCGTCCCGAAACTCCTGCGTGGCAGCGTGGGCGAGTTCGGCACGGTGCCGGATCGCCTGCAGCCCATCTTTCGCGATCGCGAAGAGCTTGCCAGTGCCGGAGCATTGGGTGGACGGCTGCAACAGGCGCTGGCCGACTCGGAGGCGTTGCTGGTCATCTGCTCTCCGGATGCGGCGTGTTCGCGCTGGGTCAATGAAGAAATACTGGTATTCAAGCGGCTCGGTCGCAGCGATCGCATCTACTGCCTGATCGTTGCCGGCGAGCCGAATGCCGGCGACGCGAGCGAGTGTTTTCCTCCGGCGTTGCGCTACGAGATTGAACCGGACGGTCAACTCGGTCAGCGACCCGCCGAACCGATTGCGGCGGACATTCGACCTGGCATGGATGGGAAGGTATTGGTTCGGCTCAAGCTGCTCGCCGGATTGCTCGGCATCAATCTCGACCAGCTGCGAAAACGCGAGGCACAAAGACGCCGCCGGCGCATGCTGGCGATCATCGTGGCTTCGTTGACCGGCATGACGATTGCCTTGGCGCTTGCGGGCGCAGCCTGGATCGCCCGCAATGATGCGCAGCGTCGGCAATCGCAGGCAGAGGGCCTGCTTGGCTACATGCTCGGTGATCTGCGCCAGCGACTTGACGACAGCAGCCAGCTCGCGTCGATGGACAGCGTCAGTGACAAGCTCGTGGGCTATTTCGCCAGCCTTGATCCACGCGATCTCAATGATGCTGTCTTGACACAGCAGGTACAAGCACTGACCCAGATTGGCCAGGTTCAACTGCGGCAGGCGCGCTACCCGGAGGCGCTGGCCAGCTTCAAGAGTGCCTATCAACGCAGCAAGGCATTGGCCGACAGGCACCCTGGAAATGGGGATCGTCTGTTCGATCGGGGCCAGGCCGAATACTGGGTTGGCTACGTCTATTGGCAAAGTCGCGATCTGGAGCGAGCGCAGACGTGGTTGACCCGCTACCGCGATACCTGCCGGGCGGTGTATGCGATGGATCCCAAGCGTGTCGAATGGCAGCACGAGCTGGCTTATGGGGACAGCAATCTCGCCGTGCTGGAACTCGACCGGGGACGGCTGCAACTGGCCAGCGAGGGCATCCTGCGCTCGCTCGGCATGTTCGAGGCGATTCTGGCCAGGACACCCAACGACCCGCAGCTGCTTATGGAAGTCGCCGATCAGATTTCATGGCTTGGCAACGTCGAGGAACAATCCGGACGTCTGCAGCAGGCTTTGGTATTGGCCGCCACGAAATCACGGGTGCTGCAGGATCTGGTGGCCTCACAGCCCGCCGATTTGAATTGGCAGGCGCAATGGTCGATTGCCGAAACGATGCAATCCGAACGCTTGCGAATACTGGGCGATTACACCCAGGCTGAAGTCGTGGCCGGTGCCGCAGTTGATCAGATGCGACTGCTTACGGTCCACGATCCAGCCAACCAGGACTGGGCCGAAACATATTTGCGTGCGATCGCACTGCGGGCCGCGGCGCGGCTGGCTGCCGGCAAGCTGCAGTTGGCCCGCGACGATCTGGCCCTGGCGCAGCCACGGATGGATCTCATGGTGCATGTCGAACGCGCGAATCGGCTCGTTCTCCGGGACATGATCGACTTGCTCAGTCTGCGCATCATGCTATCCCTGCAGGACGGCGATCACGCAACCGCCCTCACCGCCGCCCGTGCCCTGCAGACGCTGTACCAGGGGCGGTTGCAGCTCGACTCACCGGAGGCCGTGGGTCGTTACGCTCTGGGCGAGGTGATGATCGGCATGGCAGCAACCGATGCAGGGCGGCCGGGCGATGCCGCAGTCCATTTCAGCGCTGCCCGCCGGCAGCTGGCGCCCTTCGTGCGTGGATCCAGCTACTGGCGCGTACTCGACCCGTCGGCGCGTCTTGCACTGCTTGCCGGCAAACAGGCGGAAGGTGCACGGATCCAGGCGCAACTAGCCGGCTTCGGCTATGTGCCGTTGATGCCATGGCCAGGGGCGGCAGTCCAGAGCGGGTTGAAGAGCGAAAAATGAATGGCATGCAGACATGGGTTTGCACGCTGCCATGGTCTTTGCGGACCGGACCGGTTGGCTGAAATGAATTGAGCGAGCAACCCGGTCTGTCGACGTTCCACCACCCATCCACCAAACCAACACCAAAACCCAGGGAGACACACCATGAAGAAGATCATGCTGGCGGCAGCTGTACTGATCGGTTGCCCAGTGGGTAGCGCGTTCGGCCAGGGTAGTCCGATCATCAACCTGAGCCTGCACGACACACCCTCAAATGGCTCGGATGGGTACACCGACATCGATGCCTGCGGCAGCACCTACAGCTACAAATATTCCGGTGGCACCGGCAATGGTGGCGATGTGACCTTCACCGGACGCAGACCTGTCACCGTCGTACTCAAGCTGAACAACGCCTCGTCCAGCGATCGACGCTACACGCTCGGCGACGTCACGTTCGAGGGAGATGGCAATCACCAGCTTTCCTGGTCGGGGCGAGCGCCGACCAACGGTGTGATCAACGACAAGAATGATGTCGCGCAGACGGCCAGCTACAAGGTGATGGTGGATGACGCGACAAAAGCCAGCTGCTCGATTCCGTGCGATCCGAAGATCATCAACCAATAGTGAACCATCCTGACTTTCTCGTAAGCCCCCACCCTTGAAGGAGAGACGGCTGCGCAAACCCATCAGCCCTCACCCATACCTCACCCCCACCACCACAAAACTTGCCCGCCCGCTCGGCAGCTCGGCGGCGAACTCGTCGTCCACGCGCTTCTTCAATACCGCGCGCGCCAGCGGCGAGTCGATGCTGATCCAGCCTTGCCGGGCGTCGGTCTCGTCGGGGCCGACGATGCGGTAGTGCAGGATTTCGCCGGTGTCGATGTTTTCCAACTGGATGCGGGCGCCGAAGAACACCAGCCCGCGGTCGCCGGGCGTGCCCTCGGCCACTTTCAGCACGGGGATGCGCTTGCTGAGGTAGCGGGCGCGGCGGTCGATTTCGCCGAGCTGCTTCTTGCGGTAGATGTACTCGGCGTTTTCCGAGCGGTCGCCTTCAGCGGCCGCGGCCGCGAGCGCTTTCACCACTTCCGGGCGCAGTACGTGCCAAAGGTGGTCCAGCTCGGCCTTCAGCCGCTCGAAGCCGTCGCGGGTGATGATCGCGGTGGAGCCGGGCGCAGGTGGCCGCCAGCGACTCATGCGGACGGCGCCAGCTGCTGGCGCAGCGCGCGGATCTGTGCCCGCTGCGGATGGTCGGGCCACGCGCCGGCCAGCTGATCGAGCAGTTGCACGGCTTCGCCATGCTGCTCGGCCTGCTCGCCCAGCAGGCGCGCGGCCAGCAGGCCGTAGTGCGGCAGCTGCGGATCGCGCGGCCAGTGCGCCAAATAGCCGCGGCACAGGTGCAGCGCGAGCCTGCGCATGCCCAGCCGCGCGGCAAGGTCGGCCAGCTCGCCGCAGGTGCGCGGGTCGTCGGGAATGAAATCCGCGTCGATGCCGCAGCAGTCCTGCAGCACGCCCAGCGCGCGGCGCGATTCGCCCTGGGCGATCAGCGCGGCCATCCAGATCTGGCCGTGCACCAGCAGACCGTCGCGCAGGTTCTGCCGCTGTAGCAGCTGGCGATAGGCGAGGTGCAGCGGCGCCGGCGCGGCGCGATCCTGCAGCCGCGCCACCAGCATCCGGGTGGCGGCGGCCGGATCGGCGGGCGCCAGCGCGTTGACTTCGTCGAGCAGTTGCTCGTCCGCGTCCTGGCCGCCGGCGCGGGCCAGCTTCGGCGCCTCGGGCTGGATGCCGAAGCGCTCGTGGCGCTGGTGGATCATCGCGCCCATCAGGTGGAAGGCCAGCACGATCAGGTAGGTGCTGGCGAAGGCGAACAGCGGCAGCGCCAGCAGCCGTGGCAGCAGCGCGGTGCTGATCGAGGCGAGCACGAGGATGAGCGCCAGCAGCAGGTTGATCGCCACCGGAATCAGGTAGGCCATGCCGAAGCCGGCGATCACCCGCTGCCAGTGCAGCGGGTTCAGCGCCAGCGCGAGGTTGCCGTCGAACGCCAGCGACATGTCGATCGCCGGCAACAGCAGCGCAGAGACGATCAGCACCGGCCACAGCAGGTGCGGGAAGAACACGATGGCCAGCACGCACAGCGCCACCAGCAGCAGATGGATGGCGGTGAGCGCCCAGCCGCTGGCGTTGTTGCCCTCACTGCCGACATCGGGCGGGTCGGCGTAGCCGTGGGCGGTATGCAGCAGGCAGTCGGCGGCATAGCGCCAGGTGGCGGCCCACACCAGCGCGCTGGCCAGCGCGCCGATCCAGGACGGCAGCAGGCCCACGTAATGAATCAGCGTCAGCACCGCGCAGGTGGCCAGCCCGGCGCCACGCAGCGGGTAGCCGAAGCCGCTGCGCAGGCGCTCGCCAAATGCTGCGTCGGCGGCGACCAGTTCGATGCGCGGCATGCGCGGGCCGCTCAGCGCTTGCCGCCGAAGATGCCGCCCACCGGCGAGCGCTGGCGGACGATGGTGCGCTCGGCCTCGGTGATGGCGCCGGCGATCATGCCGTGGCGGTTGCCGTAGTGCGGATCGAGGCTGACGCTCGTGCTGCGGCCGATCAGGAGCTCAGTCATGGCATTCCGTCCGTTGGGGGTTTCGCGATTGTAGCCAGCGCCGGCGCAAGGACGTGCGACGGGCTTGCGCGCGCCGCGTTGAGTCACGCCGCGTTGGCGGCTATGGTGGGCGCTTTGCGCGGATGAAATTCCTGATGTCGTTGTGTTCCGATGTGTTTCGCCGGCTGCGTCGCGCGCCGATTGCCGCCGCGCTCGTGCTGCTTGCGGGTTGTGCCGGCGCTGGCGGGGTCAAGCCGCCCTCGGCGACGGTGAATGCGCTGTACGCCCAGCTCGACCAGGCCAGCAGGGGCTACGAGACGGCCCTGCAGCAGTCGCGCGCGGGGGACCTGCAGGCTTCGCAGCTCACCCTCACGCAGTCGCTGGATCAGCTGCAGAAAGCGGCCGCGCTGTGCGGCAACACCGCCGGCTGCGATCCGCAGCGGTTCTTCTCGGTGTTCGACCATCTGCTGCGACTGAAGGACGGCGACTTCTCCGGCAACCAGGATTTGGACAGCGACGTCGATCCGGCGCAGGCCGCACTGGCCGCCGGCAAGGGCGGCGCCGCCAGCCTGCCGCAGGCGCAGCGCAGCGTGACCCTGCTGCACGGGCAGAAGCTGTCCGAGCTGATCGCGATGAACGGCCCGGTGAAGGCGGCGCTGGAAATGTGGCTGACCCAGTGGCGGCCGCAGCTGATGGACGCCTACGTCAACTACCAGTACCTGCGTCACGAGATGTGGCCGCAGTACAAGCAGGCCGACCTGCCGGAAGCGCTGCTGTTCGGCATGCTGGCAAAGGAGTCCGATGGCAAGGTGCACGCGGTGTCGCGCTCCGGCGCAGCCGGACCGCTGCAGTTCATGTATGCCACCGGATTGCGCTTTGGCCTGAACAACGACAGCGGCTTCGACATGCGCTTCGACCCGGCGGCGTCGGCGCGGGCCAACGCCGCGTACCTCAATGAGCAGCTGAAGATCTTCAACAACAATCTCGAACTCACCATCGGCGCCTACAACGGCGGCGAGGGCCGCATGCGGCGGCTGGTGGGCGACGACACCTCGGTGAGCTTCTACGACCCGCGCATCTACGACCAGTTGTCGCAGGAAACCCGCGACTACGTGCCGTCGGTGCTGGCCGCGGCGTGGCTGTTCCTGCATCCGGACAGCTACAACCTGAAGTTTCCGCGGGTCGACGGCGTGCCCGGCTCGATCACGCTGAAGCGTCCCGCCTCGCTGTCCGAACTGACCGTCTGCCTGGGCACCACGGCGGGCATGTATGACGGCTGGTTCCGCACGCTGCGCAATCTAAACCCGCGGCTGGAGCCGGAGGTCGAGCAGCCGGTCGGCGCGGTGCTGCAGGTGCCCAAGCCGCTGGAGCGGGTGTACGCCGCGCGCTGCGTCGACGGGCCGTGGCCGATCCTGGCGCAGGATCTGCACAACGCGGTGGTGCCGGTGGTGCCGCCGCCCGCAGCACCGGCCTCCGTGAACCGGGCAGGGCGTATGTACAAGGTTCGCCATGGCGACACGCTGATCAGCATCGTGCGGCGGCTGCGTTGTTCCAGCGTGCAGGAAGTCGCCGAGATGAACCGGCTCAAGCATCACCACATAAGGATAGGGCAGACGCTGCGATTGCCGGCCTGCCGCTGAGTCCGCTGCCGCGGTGGCGGCCGGCGCGTCAGCTCAGGCGGCTTCGCCGGCCTGCATCCAGCGCTCGACGGTGGTGGCGCTGCCGCCGGGCTGCACTTCCTTCAGTTCGCGCAGCAGTTGCATCAGCTGGCGGTGCTGCAGCTGCAGGCTGGGGTATGGTGAGTTCTTGGTCTCGTGATAGGCCACCGCCAGCCATAGCGCGATGCCGCGCACGGAGACCTCGGCATTCGGGGAACACGCACGCTCGTAGCCGGCTTCGGTGCCATCGCCCCACGGCAGGTAGCGCGCCTCCTGCGCGGTGCCGTAGAGGTGCGGGAAATCGCAGCGCGCGGCCTGGCCGATCTCGCGCAGGGTCAGCGTGCTCAGGCGCATGCGGCTGCGGTCGGAGAGCGCGTGGATCCGGCGCCGCAGGTCGCGAAACTGCCGTGCCAGCAGGCGCGCGCGCAGCATCGTGATGATCACTGTGAGTAGTCGCATGGCATCCCCTCGGCGCGTGAGATCGGCTGCAGTGTATGCGCAGCCGGATCGAGCATAGCGGTGGCCAGAACGGGATAGCGCCTAGAACGTCACAAATTGACGTGATGTGTCAGTTTGCAAAGTAATGGACGCGGGCGCGGACGGCTCAGCCGCGTCCCAACCGCTGTCCGACGCGCACTGCCTGCTGCGGCCGCAGCTCGTCGTCCAGCGCGGCGCGGCCGGCCGGCAGCAGCACGATCACGGTGGATCCCATGTTGAAGCGGCCCATCTCGGCGCAGCGCTCCAGCGTGATGTGCTGGCCGGCAAACGACTTGCGCCGGATCGACGACGCGTAGGGAGGAATCACCAGGCCGTCCCACACCGTGGACACCGACGACACCAGCAGCGCGCCCACCAGCACCACCGCGAACGGGCCGTGCTCGCCGTCGAAGTGGCAGACCAGCCGCTCGTTGCGGGCAAACAGCCGCGGGATCGCCGCCACCGCGAACGGCGCCACGCTGAAGATGCGCCCGGGCACGTGCACGGTCTCGCGCAGCGTGCCGTGCAGCGGCATGTGCACGCGGTGATAGTCGCGCGGCGACAGGTAGACGTTGATGAAGCAGCCATCGCGATACGGCGCGGCGGCAGCCTCGTCGCCGCCGAGCAGCTCAGTGGCGGTGTAGTCGTGGCCCTTGGCCTGGAAGATGCGGCCCGCGACGATGCGGCCGGTCTGGCTGATGCGTCCGTCGGCGGGCGAGAGCACGGCGGCCGGGTCGGCGTCGGCGAGCCTGACCCCAGGGCGCAGCGCGCGGGTGAAAAACGCGTTGAAGTGCGGGTACGCCCGCACGTCCGGCTGCGCCGCCTCGCTCATGTCGACCGCGTAGTTGCGCACGATGCTGCCGATCAGCCAGTTCTTCCACGGCGCGTAGGTCCAGCGCGTGGCACGGTACACCAGCCGCGACAGCGCGCGGTGCGGCAGGATGTATTGCAGCAGTACGTTGAAAGTCATCCGCCCAGTATAAGCAAGCCGGCCCCGATCAGAGTCGGTGGCCGGCGCCGTGCGCCTTATACTTGCCGGCCGTACTGCCGCGTCCGCCAGGATTCCCCGTGACCGCCGAACTCGCCTCCATCATCGACTTCATCCGCTATGGCGCCAGCCGCTTCTCGGCCGCCGGGCTCACCTTCGGCCACAGCCACGACAACCCGATCGACGAGGCCACCCACCTGGTGCTGGCCAGCCTGCACCTGCCGCCGGATATCCCGCCGGCCTACGGCGCCGGCCGGCTCACCGTGGCCGAGCGCGCGAGCGTGCTGGAGCTGATCGAACGCCGCGTGACCGAGCGGCAGCCGGTGGCCTACCTGGTTGGCGAAACCTGGTTCGCCGGGCTGAAGTTCAAGAGCGACCGCCGCGCGCTGGTGCCGCGCTCGCCGATCGCCGAGCTGATCGAGTCGGGCTTCGCGCCTTGGCTGGACGATCGCCAGATCGAACGCGCGCTGGATCTGTGCACCGGCTCCGGCTGCATCGGCATCGCGCTGGCCGAGTACAACCCCGACTGGCAGGTCGATATCGCCGACATCAGTGCCGAGGCGCTCACGCTGGCGCGCGAGAACATCGCGTTCCAGCACGTCGAGGGTCGCGTCGAGGCGATCCAGTCCGATCTGTTCGCCGCCCTGCAGGGGTGCCGCTACGACCTGATCGTAGCGAACCCGCCGTACGTCACCGAGGATGAATACGCCGCGCTGCCGGGCGAATACCGGCACGAGCCGAAACTCGGCCTCACCTCCGGCGCCGACGGCCTCGACCTGTGCCTGCGCCTGCTGGCCGAGGCCGGCGATCATCTGACCGACGACGGCCTGCTGATCGTGGAGGTGGGCGAGAGCGAGCACGCGCTGGCCGCGCTGCTGCCGACGGTGCCGTTCGTGTGGATCGAGTTCAAGGTCGGCGCGATGGGCGTGTTCGCGCTGGAGCGGCGTGAGCTGATCGAGCATGCCGCCGCGATCCGCCACGCCGCGGCGGCGCGCCGCGCGGCCTGATGCCGGGCGCCGAGTCGATGCCTGCCGCCATGCCCGACGCCATGCCTGACGAGATCCGGCTGCACACGCCGCGACTGACTCTCGATGCGCTGCGCGGCGAGGATGCCGCGGCGCTGTATCGCTATCGCGCCGATCCCGCCGTGAGCCGCTATCAGGGCTGGTGCCCGGCTTCGCTCGACGAGGCGTGCCGCTTCATCGAGCGCTGCGCGGCGGTGACGCCGGACACGCCCGGCAGCTGGTTTCAGCGCGCCATCCGCCAGCGCGATTCGGGCGAGCTGATCGGCGACCTCGGCCTGCACTTCGTGGCCGATGCGCCCGCCACGGTGGAGCTGGGCATCAGCCTGGCGCCGGCGCATCAGCGCCAGGGGCTGGCCGCCGAGGCGCTGCAGGCGGCGCTCGGCTGGATCTTCGAGGGCCTGCACAAGCACCGCGCGACCGCCTCGGTGGATCCGCGCAACCAGCCCTGCGTGACGCTGCTGGCCGGCATCGGCATGCGCCGGGAGGCGCACTTCGTCGAGAGCCTGCCGGACGGTGCGGGCTGGGCCGACGACGTGATCTTCGCGATGCTCGAGCGCGAGTGGCGGCTGCGCCACGCATCGGAGCGCCATCGCGGTTAAGCTGTAGCGCTCCCCTGCAGACGTCCAAACCGTGTCCAGCAATTCCTTCGGCAAGCTCTTCACCGTCACCACGTTTGGCGAAAGCCACGGCCCGGCGATCGGCTGCGTGGTCGACGGCTGCCCGCCGGGGCTGCCGATCGCGGTGGAGGAGTTCCGCACCGATCTCGACCGCCGCGCCACCGGGCGCAGCCGCTACACCTCGCAGCGGCACGAGGCGGACGAGGTGGAAATCCTCTCGGGCGTCTATCAGGGCCAGACCACCGGCACGCCGATCGCGCTGCTGATCCGCAACACCGATCAGCGCAGCAAGGACTACGGCGAGATCGAGCAGACCTTCCGTCCCGGCCACGCCGACTACACCTACTGGCAGAAATACGGCATCCGCGACCCGCGCGGCGGCGGGCGTTCCTCGGCGCGCGAGACCACCATGCGGGTGGCCGCCGCGGTGATCGCCAAGAAGTGGCTGGCCGAGCGTCACGGCGTGCGCGTGCGCGGCCACCTGGCGCAGATCGGCGAGCTCACGCCCGCGGCGTTCGACTGGGACGCGGTGGAGCAGAACGATTTATTCTGGCCCGATGCGGCGCAGGTGCCGGCGCTGCAGGACTACATCAACGCCCTGCGCAAATCCGGCGACTCGGTCGGTGCGCGCGTCAGCGTGGTGGCCGACGGCGTGCCGCCGGGCTGGGGCGAGCCGATCTACGGCAAGCTCGACGGCGACCTGGCCAGCGCGCTGATGTCGATCAACGCGGTCAAGGGGGTGGAGATCGGCGACGGCTTTGCCGCCGTCAGCCAGCGCGGCAGCCAGCATCGCGACGAGATGAGCATGGACGGCTTCGCCTCCAACCACGCCGGCGGCATCCTGGGCGGCATCAGCAGCGGCCAGCCGGTGACCGCCTCGATCGTGCTGAAGCCCACCTCCAGCATCCTGATTCCGGGCCACAGCGTGAACCTGGCCGGCGCGCCGACCGAGGTGGTGACCAAGGGCCGCCACGATCCCTGCGTCGGCATCCGCGCCACTCCGATCGCCGAGGCGATGATGGCTCTGGTGCTGATCGACCACGCCTTGCGCCATCGCGCGCAGTGCGGCGACGTCGGCACGGTCGCGCCGCGGATTCCCGGCCAGCACGGTCGTTGAGACGCGGAGCGCGCGGATGACTGGCAAACCCAGGGTCTGGGTCTCGCGACCCACCTTTCCCGAGATCATCGCTCGTCTCGACGAGCATTTCGCGGTGACCAGCGAGCCGCAGGAAGTCCGCTTCTCCCCGGCCGAGCTGGCGGCCAGACTGGCTGATCAGGATGCCGCCATTGTCGGCTTGAAGGAGCACATCGGTGCCGCGGAAATCGCCGGCGCGACGCGGCTGCGCATCGTCGCCAACCTCGGCGTGGGTTACGACAATCTCGATGTCGCCGCGCTCACCGCGGCGGGGGTCGCCGTCTCCAACACCGCCGACGTGCTGAACGAGAGCGTGGCCGATTACGCCTGGGCGATGCTGCTCGGTGCGGCCCGGCGCATCGGCGCCGCCGAGCGCTGGCTGCGCGCCGGCCACTGGCATGCCACCGAGTTCACCGGCTGGCTGGGCATGGATGTGCGCGGCCGCACGCTGGGCATCCTGGGCATGGGCCGCATCGGCCAGGCGATCGCGCGCCGCGCGGTGGGCTTCGGCATGGACGTGATCTACCACAACCGCTCGCCGCTGCCGGCGTCGCTGGAGCACGCGTGCCAGGCCCGCTACGTGGACAAGCCGCAGCTGTTGGCGGCGTCCGATTTTCTGGTGCTGGTGCTGCCGCTGACGGCGCAGAGCCGGCACGCTATCGGGGCACCCGAGCTGGCGCAGATGAAGCCGACGGCGGTGCTGGTGAACGTGGCCCGCGGCGGCATCGTCGACGATGCGGCGCTGGCTGCCGCGCTGGCCAGCGGTGGCCTGGCCGCGGCCGCGCTGGACGTGTTCGAGCGCGAGCCGCAGGTGCATCCGGCGTTGCTTGCGCTGGACAACGTCTTGCTCAGCCCGCATATCGCCAGCGCCAGTCATGCCACGCGCCGCGCCATGACCGCCCTGGCCGTGGACAATGTGCTGGCATTGTTTGGCCATGGCCCGCATGCCGGGCGGCCGCCGACGATCCTCAATCCGACCGTGCTGGTTGCGGCCGGCGCAGTTCCCCATCCTTGAACCGAGAGCAACCTGCATGAGCCTGAAGAGCAGCTACAAGATCGCCATGGTCGGCGCCACCGGAGCGGTCGGCGAAACCCTGCTGGCGATCCTCGCCGAGCGCGAATTTCCGGTCAGCGAGCTGGTGCCGCTGGCGAGCGAGCGTTCGGCCGGCGGCAAGGTCTCCTTCGGCGGCCAGCATGTCACCGTGCAGCTGCTGGAGACCTACGATTTCAGCGGCGTCGACATCGCGTTCTTCTCGGCCGGCGGTTCGGTCAGTCGCGAGCATGCGCCGCGTGCGGCGGCGGCCGGTGCGGTGGTGATCGACAACACCTCCGAGTTCCGCTACCAGGACGACATCCCGCTGGTGATCAGCGAGGTCAACCCGCACGCGATCGCCCAGTACACCCAGCGCGGCATCATCGCCAACCCGAACTGCTCGACCATGCAGATGCTGGTGGCGCTGGCGCCGATCCACCGCGCGGTGCAGATCGAGCGGATCAACGTGGCCACCTACCAGTCGGTCTCCGGCGCGGGTCGCTCCGGCATGGAGGAGCTGGGCAAGCAGACGGCGGCGCTGCTGAATTTCCAAAGCGTGGAACCGGGCAAGAAATTCCCCGCGCAGATCGCGTTCAATGTGATTCCGCAGATCGACGACTTCCAGCCCAACGGTTACACGAAGGAAGAGATGAAGCTGGTGTGGGAAACCCGCAAGATCCTCGAAGACGAGTCGATCCAGGTCAATCCGACCGCGGTGCGCGTGCCGGTGTTCTACGGCCACTCCGAGGCGGTGCACATCGAGACCAGCGAGAAGATCACCGCCGAGCAGGCGCGCGAGCTGCTGCGGCAGGCGCCCGGCGTGGTGCTGATGGACGAGCGCAAGCCCGGCGGCTACCCGACCCCGGTGGGCGAGGCGGCCGGCAACGATGCGGTATTCGTCGGGCGCATCCGCGAGGACATCTCGCACGAACGCGGGCTGGATCTGTGGATCGTCTCGGACAACATCCGCAAGGGCGCGGCGCTGAATGCGGTGCAGATCGCCGAGCGGCTGATCGAGGACTATCTGTAATGCCGACGGCGCAGCGGCTCGGGCAGGTGGGCCTGCTGCTGGCTGCGCTGGTCGGGCCCGTCCGCGCCTGGGCATCGCAGCCGTCGGCGCTGTCCGGTGCCACGGCGGTCGCCGCGGCGCGCGCGTCGCTGCAGCGGATCGACCATCGCCTGACGCAGCACCGGGTCGAGGTGCGGCGGCTGCAGCGTGATATCGCCCGGCAGCAGGCACGCAGCCAGCAGGCCAGCGCGCGCCTGCGCGAGCAGGATCGGCAGATCGCCGAACTGCAGCGCCAGCTGCAGGCGCAGCACGGCGGCACCCCGGCGCAGCGCGGGGCAAAAGCGCCGCAGCCATGAGAACGTACCGCAGCAATGCGCTGCAAGTATTCGCGCGCGCTATTGTTGATTGGGCCGCATCTGACTAAAGTGGCAACTCGTTTGGAGCAGTGGCCGCCCTCGGCGGCGACACCATGCATGGCGCCATGATCGTTCGGGGGAACACGTGATGAATCGTTCGTTGAAGTTGTCGATGCTGCTGGCGCTGGCCCTGGGCAGCAGTCACGCGATGGCGCTGGATCTGGGTCAGGTTCAGGTCAAATCGAGCTTGGGCGAGCCCCTGCTGGCGGAGATCCCGCTGCATCCCGCGAATCCCGCAGAGCTGCAGAATCTTACCGTGCAGTTGGCCTCCAGCGAGGATTTCGCCCGCGCCGGCATCGTCGGCGGGCGCACCACCATCCCGCTGCATTTCAGCGTGGCGAAAACCGCCGGCGGCCAGTCGGTGATCCGCATCACCAGCAGCGTGGCGGTGGACGATCCCTACCTTGACCTGCTGCTGCAGGTGAACGGCAAGGCGGGCACGAGCGTGCGCGAGTTCGCGATCCTGCTCGATCCGCCGGGCAGCCATTCGACCGCCAGCGCTGCGCCGGCAGCCGCCGCGCCGGCTCCGGCTGCGGCCGCGGCCAGTCGCCCGGTTCACCGCACCCCGGCGCCCGCCGCGCCGCGACCGAGCCGTGCCACGGCCGCAGCACCCACACCGGCGCCTGCCGTACCGACACGCTCAGCGGTGCCAGGCGCCGGCCAGTACGGTCCGGTGCAGCACGGCCAGACGCTGTCCTCGATTGCGCACGCGACCGCACCGGCCGGTGTCGACATCAGCCAGATGCTGGTGGCACTCAAGCAGGCCAACCCCCATGCCTTCTATCGCGACAACATCAATGCATTGAAGACCGGTGCGATATTGCGCGTGCCCACGGCCTCCGAAGCGCAGGCCTTGGCAGTCGTCGCGGCGATAGCCGAAGTGCGCCGCCAGAACAGCGACTGGCGTGCAGGTCCGGTTGGCAAGCCGGCCACCGTAGCCGATGCGGCGACCCGCGGCAGCACCTCCAGTTCGCCCGGCAGCGTCGCTGCCGCGCCAGGTGATCGACTGGCCCTGCTGCCGGCAAAGGCCGGTAACAGTTCGGCATCTGGCGGTGGCGCCACCGGCGGCAAGGGCGACAGCTCGGTGGCCGCGGTGCGCCAGGATCTGCTGCGCACACGCGAGAGTCTGGCCAGCTTGCAGCAGCAGAGCAGCGACCTGAAAACGCGCCTGAAAGACATGGCGGACATCAACAGCAAGAACGAGCATCTGCTGTCGCTCAAGGACAGCGAGATCGCCGGGCTGCAGGCCAAGCTGGCTGCCGCGCGCAAGGCGGCTGCCGCTCCCGCCGCCGCTCCCGCCGCCACTCCCGCCGCCACTCCCGCCGCCACTCCCGCCACCGCGGCCAGCACACCGAAGGCGGTCGTCGCGTCAAAGACTGCCGCCCCGGCCAGCAGCGTGGCTGCAACGGCATCTGCTTCGGCAGCGACCCCGAGCGCCGCCGCCGCTGCGCCGGTGGCGAGCGCGACCTCGGTCGCCGCCAGCCCGGCTCCAGCTGTCGCCGCCACGGCTAGGCCGGCCGCCGTCGAGCCGGCACCGAAGCCGGTGGCGCAGTCCATGCCCGTGGCCGAGCAGCCCTGGTACATGCAACCCTGGGCATGGGCGGCTGGCGCCGGTGCCGTGCTGGTGCTGCTGTTGCTGGCGATGCTCGGCCGCCGGCGCAAGCTGGCGCCGTTGTCGAAAGCCCCATCGTCGCTGGCCGATCGTTTCGGCGGGCCCGCGGCATCCACTGGCATGGGCAGCGACGATATCGATCAGGATGAACTGCTCGACCAACTGGCCGAGCATCCGGACAACATCGACCTGCATCTGGAACTGGTCACCCTGTATTACTCCCGCCGCGATGTCGAGCGTTTCGAGGCCGCTGCCGAAGCGATGCACGCGCACATCACCGACCCGCAGCAGGACGAGTGGCAGGATGTGCTGCACATGGGCGAGGATCTGGTGCCGGGCCACCCGCTGTTCGATCACCATGTGCCGCTGCCGCCGCAGGAGGAGTCGGAGGCGCACCACGCGTTCGATATCGACGACTACGCCACCAGCCGGGACACGCCCACGGTGGTTTCGCCGCTGCCGCCGCTGCCTGCCCCGTTACCGAAAAAAGTCAGCGAATATCATTTCGACTTCGACCTGACGGACACCGCGCCGCATGCGGTGGACCCGGACAGGACCGTCGTGGCACCGCTGGTGCCTCCTGCACCCGTACCTGCGCCAGCGCCAGCGCCCGTCCAGGCACCGGTCGCGACGGAACCGAGCTGGCGTTTCGGCGAGACCGGCAGCGAGACGGGTGGCGCCGAACCCGGCCAGGATCTGGGCGAGTTCAACGACGATCCGGTCGACACCAAGCTGGATCTGGCGCGCGCCTACCTGGACATGGGCGACGCCGATGGCGCCCGCGCCATGCTGGGCGAGGTGCTCAAGGAAGGCAGCCAGATGCAGCAGGATACCGCCAAACGGCTGCTCGACACGCTGCACTGACACCCGTCTTCAACGGCAGCGGATGCGTTCGTCGGGCCGGCCTTGCCGGCCCGGCGTCGTTGGCGGGCTGCTAATCTTCAGCGTCTCTTTGCGGGCTGCAGCACTCACTCATGCGTATCGCGCTCGGCATCGAATACGACGGCACCGATTTTTCCGGCTGGCAGCGGCTGACATCCGCCGCCAGCGTGCAGGCCGCAGTGGAGCG
>JAJYSM010000080.1 GCA_021793575.1 Pseudomonadota bacterium | reverse complement strand
GGAGAATCCTTGACGAGTTGGAGGAACGGGCTCGGCATGCCGCCAAGCCCGTAGGGGAGCGGCGTCGATCAACCGCCCGGGCGACCCATATGGTCCGGAATCTGCGGATGATCCAAGGCGTTCAAGCCAGTGGAGTGGCTGGTCATCGGGCTGTTGCCTACATGGCCGTTAGCGCCAGCTGTGTGGCCGGTCATCTGGCTGCCGCCGACATTTCCGTTGGCGCCCGCCGTGTGGCTGGTCATCTGGCTGTCGCCGACATTTCCGTTGGCGCCCGCCGTGTGGCCGGTCATCTGGCTGCCGCCGACATTTCCGTTGGCGCCCGCCGTGTGGCTGGTCATCTGACTGCCGCCGACATTTCCGTTGGCGCCCGCCGTGTGGCTGGTCATCTGACTGCCGCCGACATTTCCGTTGGCGCCCGCCGTGTGGCTGGTCATCTGACTGCCGCCGACATTTCCGTTGGCGCCCGCCGTGTGGCTGGTCATCTGGCTGCCGCCGACATGGCCGTTGGCGCCGGCCATCATGGCTTGGGGCATCGCCATGGCCGGTGTAGCCACCAGCGCGACCAACACAGCTGCGCAACCGAGTGTGAGTGTGGTGCGTAGAGTTTTCATGGGTCTCATCTCCTGCCGGCGGTGGATCCGCGGCTTGCAAGACCCATTACGTCTGGAGCCGCAGGATCCTTCCCTGGTGCCGGGTTGCGTTCGGCGTGTGTTCAGGTTCAGGGGGAGAGCAGACCGTAGCCGTAGCGCGGATCGCGGCCCGGCGGGCCGAGGTCGCGGGCCTCGCTGGCCAGGCGCTGCAGGATCTGCGCGGCGGCGCCCTCGCGTGGCGCATCCAGCAGTTGGGCGGCCCGTCGCGCCACGATCGGCGACGCGAATGACGTGCCGCGCATCGCGTCGCGGCCGACCACGCCGGATGCGCAGAACGCCACCTGGCTGCCGCTGCCGGACTCGGGCAGCACGCGATCGTGCGCGTCCACTGCGCTGACGCCGATCACGCCCGGGTAGGACGCCGGAAACAGCGGCGGTGCCGCGGGTCCGTCGTTGCCGACCGCGGCGACCAGCACGTGGCCGCGCGCGACCATCGCCTGCACCGCGCGCGCAAGCACCGGGTTGTCGGGGCCCACCAGGCTGATATTGATCACCGGCACACGCTCGCGCGCCATCCATGCGAGCGCATCCACCAGGCTGGATGTTTCGCCGCCCACTGCATTGCTGCACCACAGGTCGGCCGCATACAGCGTGTCCGGATCGCCATCGACGAGGCGTGCCGCCACGGCAGTACCATGACGCGACACGCTCGCCGTCTTGCAGTCACGTTGCTCGATGCGTGCGTATGCCAGTGCCGGGTTGGCCGGGTCCACGCCGCCGTCGATCAGACCCACCCGATGCGGCGCACTGCCCGACGCAGCCGCCGCTGCGCTGTCCTGCACGCCATCGCCACCGCCTGCGGGCAGATAGAGATGTTGGTAGGCGAAGCTTGCGCCCGGCGCTGCCTGCTGCAGCGCCCGCAGCGCCTGGGCCTCGCTGCGTCCGCGGGTGTCGCGCAGGATCACCAGGTCCAGTCCCAGCGTCGCGTCCGCTGACGCCTGACTGTCTGCGGTGAACCCCTGTGCCTGCACGGTATCGAGTTGCGCGCCCGACAGGCCCATGGCGAGGAACTCGCCGAGCAGGATCGGCGCGCCATGGGGATCGACACCTACACGCCCAGGTTCTTCGCGCAGGAGGGTGGCGATCTGCAACTTTCGCGTGAGGGCCTGCGGCCCCAACAGCATGTCATCAACACTCTGCATGGACGAAGCGGCAGGACTGCCCGACATACCCGCGCCGTGATCCGGCACGGCCGGCAAACTCCGCACGGCAGGCATGCTGCGCACCTCAGGCAAACTCGGCACCGAACCGTGCATCTGTGCCCGCGCAGGCGCCCCTCCAAGCAAGGCGCATGCGATGGCCAGCAAGGGAATCAGCACGGAAAGCGGGCGCTGTGGTGTCATGACGGACCGGCTCGGAAGCGAGGAATCCGGATGCTAGCATTGCCTCACTTTACCCTCCCGAACCGCGCCGCTGCGTGCGAGGGAAGGAATCCCCCTGTTCAAACGTAGTGGAAACGAAAGACGTGGATCCGAGCCAGGCCGTGCGCGAAGGATTGCTCCCGCTGCTGCCGCGCCTGCGCCGACTGGCGCGGGCGTTGGCGGGCCAGACCGCCGATGCCGACGACCTGGTGCAGATCGTGCTGGAGCGCGCACTGAGCCGGGCGGCCCAATGGCGACCGGACGCCGCGCTGGACAAGTGGGTGTTTGCGATCGCGCGCAACGCCTGGCGGGATGAACTGCGTGCGCGCGGCAGGTCGCAAAACCTGTTCGCGCCCGAGGAAGCCGGAGTCACGGCAGCGGACGCCACCAGTGCACCCGCGCAGACGCTGGATCTGGCCGCGGCGCTGGCGGCGCTGCCACCGGACCATCGCGAAGTGGTGGCCCTGGTGCTGGTCGAGGGCCTGTCGTACAGCGAGACCGCCGACCTGCTGGGAGTGCCGGTGGGCACCGTCACCAGCCGTCTGGCGCGCGCCCGCGCCACCCTGCAAGCCCATCTTGGGAAGGACGCATGAACCCGATCGACGACGACACCTTGCAGGCTTACGTGGACGGCGAGCTCGACGCGGCAGGCAGCGCGCGGATCGACGCCGCGCTGGCGCACGACGAGGTGCTTGCACGCCGCGTGCAGCAGGCGCGCGCACTGCGCGCGCAGCTGCAGGCCTTGTTCAACCCGGTGCTCGACGAGCCGGTGCCGGCGCATCTGTCCGCCCTGTTGCGGCCGGCATCCCCGCAGACGCCGAGTGCGGCCACGCCGCTCGCCGCCGCTTCGGCTCGGCGTGGCTTTGGCGCGGGTCGGCGCCGTACATCCCGTCGCTGGTTGGTGCCGGGCGCCGCTGTAGCCGCGTCGATCGCGGTGCTGGCCGTGGCGCTGTGGTGGCACACCGGCAGCGGCCTGGTGCGCATGCACAACGGCCAGCAATTCGCGGCGGGGACCTTGTCCCATGCGCTCGACCAGGCGCTGGCGAGCGAACCCGATCCGCACGCCGCGGTCGCTATCGGCCTGAGCTTCCGCAGCACCGACGGCCGCATCTGCCGCACCTTCGTGGCGCACGGCACGCCGGCGCTGGCCGGCCTCGCCTGCCATGCCCGCGCCGGCTGGTCGCTACCCGCCCTCAGCGCGGCTGAAAAGCCCGCCGGCGGCGAGCTGCGCCAGGCCGCCAGTGACTTGCCCCCCGCCGTCCAGGCCGCGGTCGACGCGCGCATCCGCGGCGAAGCCTTCGATGCCCGGCAGGAGCGCGCCGCGCGCGACGACGGCTGGCGCTAGACCGGCGGGGTTCACGGGGCAGCTTCATTTCGTCGGTCTTCATCAACCCCACGGCGAACCCACGGCAAGCTTCTGGTTCAGGTCGAGGCGCGCGCCGCGCAAGCGCCACCCTCACAATGGACGCGCCGAGCTTCAGCCCTCGTACCGCACCGGCAGGCGATTCATCATTTCCCGATGGTCGCGCCAATGCGGCATGAGTTGGTTCATCAGTGCGACAAATCGATCGCTGTGGGTGGGTTCGCGCAGATGCACCAGCTCGTGCACCACGATGTATTCCAGACACTCTGGCGGCTTCTTGGCCAGCTCGGTGTTCAACCGGATGTTGCGCAGCTGGGGATTGCAACCGCCCCACCGGGTCTTCATCCGCTGCACGAAAATCCGCTCGACCCGGACGCCGACGAGCGGCGCCCATTGGGCGATCAAGACTTCGGCCGCCTGCCTCAGGCCGGCGCGATACCACGCCTCCAGCAAGGCCTCGCGTTGGGCGGCATCCGTGCCCGGACGTACCTGGAAATGCAATCGCCGGTGCTTCGGTTCGATCAGCGGCGGCGCGTCCTTCTCGACGACATGCAGCAGATAGCGCCGGCCCCACAGGTAATGGCTTTCGCGTTCGATATATTCGCGCGGCATCTCGCGCGGCTGCGCGCGAAGCTTCAACTGCTGGCGCCTGATCCACGCCAGCTTGTTGATGGCGAACAGCCGGATCGCCTCCATCGCCACCCACTCCGGCGCCGCAATGCGTACCGTGCCGGTCGGCGGATAGACGCTGAGGTGGATGTTCTTGATGTCCTTGCGAACCACATCCACGCGCAGGCCGCCGAGATCGAGCCGGGTGACCATCAGTATTCCGGCTGCTGCTTGATGATCTGGAAGATCCGCTCCACTTCGCCCATGTCGCCACCGAGCAAGGAAAGCAGCGCCTCGCGCTTGATGTGATTCTCGCGCGCCGCATTGCCACGCCAGCTGGCAAAACGCTCACGCTTGACCGCCTCGTCGATGTCCACAGCCAGCTTCAGTCGGGGGTCGGTGTAGGCGGGCGATGTCTCGGCGGCCCAACGTGGCGGAATGGGGTGCGACACTTCCTTGAGATTGTCGTAGATGGCGCGCAATCCGGCGCTGCGCTTGAGCGGTTCGGCAATGTCTTCGGCATGGCCCGCCTGTACCCTGGCAGCCAGCGCGGCCATCTGCTTCAGATACTCTTCGTACTCCAGTGCCTTTTGCCTGCGCGCCTTGATGATCTCATCCAGCAGCGCGGACATTTTCTCGTAGTAAGCCGGGTTGTTCAGATGCTCCTGGATGATCTTGCTGCGGACATTATTCTCGATGGTTTCCGCAATCGCGTCCTTGTTTCCCTTGATATCGTCCGGCAAGTGGTTGATCGCGTCGATCATGCCGGACTTCACGATCAGTTCGAGCAAGCCGATGCCGTCGAAGGGCGAGATGCTGCGCGGCTCATCGGCGCTGATGTAGGTATCGATGAGGTGGCGCATGTCCGCTTCGAAGGGCTTGAGGTCCAGCGTTTCGCCGCTGGCGCGGCGGATCATTTCACGCAGCGCCAGATAGTCCTTCATCTGCCGCTGCATGCGGCTGACGTCCGCGCCGCTGTAGCCGGCTGCTTCCAGCTCGTCGGCGATATTGGCCCAGGCCCGCACCAGCGCCACGGCCGCCTTGTACAGCGCCACCCGCTGCGGCTCGCGCGCTTTCAGATCGGACGGTATCTCCGTATTGCCGCAAAAATAGTGGAGGTACTGCAGCTCGCCCTTGGGCGGCAGCACCGGCTCGCACAGCAGCGCCAGCTGTTCCAGTGACTGATCCAGTCGCTCACGGCCCTTGTGCAGCCGGTCCTGCATCAGCACGGCGGGGTCCGCGCCGGCTGCGCTATGGTCCAGCTCGGACGAGTACACCTGCAGCGCGCCCGTACCCTTGTCGTTGACCAGTTTCTTGAACAGATCCTTGTAGTCGACGATGTAGCCGAAATCCTTGTCTTCGCCATCCAGCCGGTTGGTGCGGCAGATCGCCTGGAACAGGCCGTGATCCTGCATCGACTTGTCGATGTACAGATACGTGCACGGCGGCGCGTCGAAGCCGGTCAGCAGCTTGTCGACCACCACCAGCAGCTTCATATTGGCCGGCTCTTTCGCGAACAGCCGCTTGGCATGCTCCTCGTAGGCTTCGGTCCTGCTCATGCCCGGACGGGCATCCACGTTCTTCAGCAGTTCGGTGTAGGTGTTGTAGATGAACTGCTTGTCGGTTTCGGTGTGGGCACCGGTTTCCTCCAGTGTGATGTCCCTCGCCTGCGGGTCGTAGGAGGTCACCGCCGCGCAGCGGCCCTTGAACGGCGTCTTCTGGAACAGGCTGAAATACTTGCAGGCTTCATAGATGCTGGAGGCCACCAGGATCGCGTTGCCGCGCTCGCTGGACAGCCGCGGCTTCACGCTGAAGTCGAATACGATGTCGCTCACCACCCGTTCCATCCGCGAACGCGAGCTGAGCACGCGCTGCATGGTGCCCCAGGTCTTCTTCAGCTCGTCGCGCTGCCAGTCGTTGAGGCCGCGCGTCTTGGCCTCGAACCACGCATCGATCTTGTCGGTGGAGCCCAGCTGCTGGTCGATGTCGCGCGCCTCGTAGACCAGATCCAGCACCACCTCGTCCTCCACCGCCTCGCTGAACTTGTAGGTGTGGATGTAACCGCCGAACACCTCCAGGTTGCTCTGCCTGTCCTGCTTCAACAACGGCGTGCCGGTGAAGCCGATGAACACCGCGTTCGGCATCATCGCCTTCATCACCCGATGCAGCTTGCCGCTCTGGGTGCGGTGGCATTCGTCGACAAACACGAACACCTCGCCCACCGTGGCACTGGGCCGGCTTTCCAGCTCCTTGATGAACGCCTCGAAGTCGTCCACGTTCTTGCGACCGAACTTGTGCACCAGCGAGCACAGCAGGCGCGGTGCAGGCTGGCCCAGCTGGCGCATCAGCTCGCGCCCGCTGCCGCTGCGCTGGATCGCTTCGCCAGCCTCGCGAAATACCCGCTCGATCTGCTTGTCCAGCTCGTTGCGGTCAGTGATCACCACCACCCGGGCGTGCGGGTTGTTCTCCAGAATCCACTTGGCCAGCAGCACCATCACGATGCTCTTGCCGCTGCCCTGGGTGTGCCAGATGATGCCGCCCCTGCGCTCGCGCACGTGCTGCTGCGCGGCCTGGATGCCAAAGTACTGATGCACGCGCGGCAATTTCTTGATGCCGCCATCGAACAGCACGAAGTCGTGCATCAGTTCGATCAGGCGCTCCTTGCGACACATCTTCAGCAGGTATTTGTCCAGCTTGTAGCGGTGGTTGTCCGCCTCATCCTCTTTCCAGCGGAGGAAGTATTTTTCCTGCGTGCCGATCGCGCCGTACTGCAGCCCTTCGGAGTCGTTGCCGGCAAACACGATCTGCACCGTGCTGAAGAACCACGCGTTGAACTCGGGCAGCTGGTTGGACAGGTTCTGGCGAATGCCGTCGCCGATGCTGGTGCGGCTGTTCTTCAGCTCGATCACGCCGACCGCGATGCCGTTGACGTACAGCACCAGATCCGGTCGACGCTCCAGGCCGCCTTTCAGCGTGACCTCCTCGGCAATCGCAAAGTCGTTGCGCCCGGGCTGCGCCCAGTCGATCAGCGGCACCGATTCGGTCACCTTGCCGGCCTCGGTCTTCACCGGCACGCCGTAACGCAGCAGGGCGTACACGGCCTGGTTGTTGCCGTACAGGCCACGACTGGGGTGATCGGCCTCGGTGCGCAGGCGGTGCAGCGCGGCGCTGATCTGCGCCTGCGCATAACCGCGCCGGGTCAGCCAGTCGCCCAGCAGGCCTTGCTCCACATTCCGGTTGCTGTCGCGAGCGGACCAATCGCCCAGGTAGTCGTACTGCAACTCATCGCGGAACAGCGCGATCACCCGCTGCTGGGTCACCCGCTCCGGCTGGGCCATCGTGCTCATCGTGTCTTCCCTGTCATGCCCCGGCGCTCGCTGGCTGGTCATCGGTGAACCATCGCACATCCGCTTCGCGGTGAAAACGGCGATGGCGGCCCGGCGCGATGCCTTTGGCACTCACCGCACGACTTCCCAATGGCCACCCTTGGCCGGCCCTACGTGCCGCAAACGGTTCTGCTTGACCAGCCGGGCTACGGCGCGCTCCACCGCGCTGACCGATTTGTCGATATGCGCCGCCACCTCGGACAGCGACATGGCGGGTTGCCCGGCCAGCGCCAGCAGGATCAGGTCGGGCGTTTTCACCGGCGTTTTCACCGGCGTTTTCACCGGCGTTTTCACCGGCGTTTTCACCGGCGCAAAGCGGAGTTCCACCCACAGACCTTGCGCTTCCTCCCGCAGCGTCGGGTCAGGCAGGCCGCGGCTGCGGCAGGCCTGACGCATCTTCTCGATACCCAGTCCCCACGACTCGATCATCCCCGCGCGAAAAAAGGCATTGGCAATATCCGGATTGGGCGGTTGCGAAGCATGCAGGGACTGCAGGGTCGCGATCGTCCATCCCTGCTGCAGCGGGCCGTTGTTCCAGAACACGATGCGATCGTCGTACACGCTGACCTGGATCGGCACGCCGCTGGCGTAATCCTTGTGCGCGATCGCATTGAGCAGCGCCTCGCGCAGGGCCTCTTCGGGCACCGGATAGGTCTCGATGCGCTGCATGCCCTCGAAGCCGACGCGTGCCTCCAGATACTTGGTCAGCAGCAGATCCATCGCGTGATCCACTTGCCCGAACAGATGACCATGGATCTCGTCCTGGTAACGCAGCTCACGCACGCCCTGGAAGCGGCCCATCTTGAGACAGGCGCCGGTGAAATAGCGCTCGGGATCGGGGTGGAACAGCAGCACCGCCGCCCGCTTGAGGTAGCCGCCGTCGGTGAGATGCAGCTTGTCGACCAGCTTCCCGTTGTCTTCCTTCAGCAGCGCCTGCGTCAGCCGGTTGCTGCGACCGGCGCGTTGGCGAAACTCAGCCAGCGCCGCCGCCGAAAGATCGGCCACCGCCACACCTGGCACGGGCACCCCGTCCCAATGGCGACCCTGCTTGCCCAGCAGAAAGCGATCCAGCGCCGCGCCTTTCAGCTCCTGCTTGGTACTGCCACTGCGGACGTGATACTCGCCCTTGTAACTGACCGGGTAAGGGTACGGATCGACCGCGATCTCCACGTATGCCTTGCCGCCCGACTCGCGCAGATTCACCTTCACCAGAATGCCCAGCACGTCGCGCACCTTGTTGGGCAAGTCGACCAGCAACTTTTGTGCATCGTGCACGCCAACTACCTGGCCACGATCATTCTTGCCGATCACCAGCAGGCCGCCTTCGGCATTGGCGAATGCCGAGATCCATTTCAGGTACTCGTCGCGCCAGGACTCCTTCCATTCCACCTGCTGATGCTCGTTCATACCAGGCGTATCCTTCCGGTCAGCAGCGCCTGCATCATGCCCTGCTTGAGTGCGCGGGTCTTGGCGAGGCGGGTTTCCAGCTCGGCGAGTTCGGTGTCCATGTCGGTGAGGATGGTGGCGATGGCGGTTTGCTCCTCAAGCTCGGGAATCTCAATTTCAATGCTTCCCAACGCTTCAGCACTTATATGAACAACGGCATCACCTTGCCCTTTACTCGCCTTGCGTGCACGTATCACCGCTGTGTTGAGGTAGTACCCGAGAAATTTCGGATCGTTGCCCGAGCTACGCAGAATCACAATATCGCCACCCCCATACGCCTCTTCGGAACCGACAAACGCAACACACTTGCCGATTTCTTCCTTTGTTTCACCCGAGCCCGCAAACAACAGATCGCCATGGACTAAGCGCGTTGCCGCAGAGGCAACTTCCCGAGATATCCATGAGTTGAAAACTTTGATGTAATCGTTGTGCTTCGTGTAGATCTCGCCATACCGAACACACGCAAGATCACCGCTAGCAGCTTGATCTCGAGATACACCCCGCCCTTTCAAAAAATCGCCCAAAGCGCCGAGCAATCCCTCCTTCCAAGGCTTATGGAGCCCGGGCAGACGCTGCTTGCCGGTCAGCAAAGCCTGCATGGTGCCTTGCTTGATCTGGCGCTTCTTGGCGATGAGCTGTTGCAACGATTCGATCAGCGCATCCGCATCGCTCAAGGCCTCGGCGATGGCCTCTTGCTCGGGTTTCGGCGGAACCGCAACCAGCAGATTCACAAGATCCCTGCTGTAAATCGCTGCCACACTGGTGGTTCCAATCGCAATCGCGCGCAACGCACCGATTGACTTGGACGTGTTGAGCATGAAATTCATGAATCGCTTGGACGACACGCGGCTCTCGTCGAACTCCATCCTCATGATATTTGAGTTGAAATAAGCTTCCGGCAGCTCGCCCCGCCACATGGCTACCTTGCCAACCAATTCGACGGTGTTTCTGGTATTAAATAAAACATCGTCCACTTCCAATCGGTCGCAAGTGGCTGGAGGTTGGGACGTATCCACGTACTCGATCTTGTCGAGTGAAATCTTCCCTCGCCCTAAGTTGCCCATCTTGATGAGCGGCCACTGGGTCTCGCGTTCGCTGTTTCTGTAATTTCCGCCAAGCTGCCTTTTGGTCAAAATTTTCCCAAGGGAGAACACGCCCCATTCTTCAGGCATCACTCCAGCTTCCGTTTGCCTGTACCCCAAGGGAACTGACAGAAGCCAAGAGTTCGACGGAGCCAGATACGCAGAAGCAGTCTCCTTCACCTCCATGCAAAGCCCATCCGTTCCAGGTGCGCGTCGACCTTCGCCTGCAACACAGCCACACGATCCACGAGCAACGGCAAACGTGCCTCATAGCGCTTCGCCAATTCCCGCACGCGCCGCGTCAGCCCCTGACTGATCCGATCCATCTCGCCATGAATGGCGGCGTCCAGCGCGTCCAGCCATTTGGCGTCCACCGCCAAGGTCTTGATCTCGGCCACGGAAAGCTGCGGATACTTCGCATAAGCCGCCGCATCCAGCGCCGCCTCGGCCTCCTTGAGCTGCTTCTTCAAGTTCGCCTTCGAGCGCTCCAGCTTCTGCCACTGCTTGAGCACCGCCATCTCGTCACGTGATTCGAGGTCGTCACCGATCTCGTCCAGCCTCTCCTTCACCGCGGCCTTGTTGATCTTGTCGAAGCCGGAGAACGCGGCGTCCTCGCCGCCGTGCTCCTCCTCCAGTTCGGTCAACTGCGCTTCGGTGGCGTCGAGGTCGGCGGCGAGCTGGTCGATGGCGGCCTGTTCGGCGGCGAAATAGCGAGCCACGATCAGCGCCCTGGGCAGCAGGTCGCAGGCCCAGCCCTTGTCCACCGTCTTGGTGACCTTGCCATCCTTGTTCTTCTTTTCCTCGACCACGCGATAGGTGACGGCCTTCCAGCCGTCCACGGCGATCAGGTAGGCGTCGTCCTGCAGGGTCTGCGCCCAGTAGTCCATCAGGTGCTGGTAGACGTCGTAGCCGTCGATCAGCGGCTGGCCTGCGTAGTGCGCCAGCAGATCTTCGGACAGCGCGCCGATCACGTCCTTGGGATGGCAGCCGGCCTGCAGCGCCTTGAGGCGGGCGACGCTGCGCGCGCGCCACTGCTCGAAATGCGCGCTCATGCCGCAGATGAAGGTGGCGAACTGCGGGTGTTGGTAGATGGTGGGCTTGATCGCGGCCTTGTCCACGGCCAGCTCCACGTAGCCGGGGCGGCTGGGGCGAAACAGGGCGGCCCGCAGCTGCGGGCAGACGACCCAGTAGGCTTGCAGCGCTTCGACGTCGGCGACGGGGATGCCGCCTTTCAGATGGCCCTCGATATCCTGCCGGTCTTCCACCGGCTGGCTGTCGATGTAGCGCGGCAGGTTGAGGTTGCAGTCGTTCTTTTCGATTTCGGCCAGCGGCACGCGACGCGCGTATTTGGGTACATCCACGCCCCTGGCATAGGCATCGACGATGCGATGGATGTCGCGCGCGCGCAGGCGGTTCTTGGGGCCGTCCTTGATGTAGCCGGCGCTGGCGTCGAGCATGAAGATGCCGGCGTCCGCATGGCCGCTGCCAGCGGCGCGCAGGTGCGCATCGCGCTTGTCGATCACCACGATGCAGGCGGGGATGCCGGTGCCGTAGAACAGGTTGGCGGGCAGGCCGATGATGGCCTTGATATAGCCCTTGCGCAGCAGGCTGCGACGGATCTCCGCCTCGGCGTTGCCGCGAAACAGCACGCCGTGCGGCAGGATGCAGGCGCCGGCACCCGTGCTCTTGAGCGAGCGCACGATATGCAGCAGGTAGGCGTAGTCGCCCTGCTTGGCCGGCGGCACGCCGAACGGCTCGAAGCGGTGATGCGGGTCGTTGGCCGGATCCAGCCCGGTGCTCCAGCGCTTGTCGGAGAACGGCGGATTGGCGACCACGTAATCGAACGTGCGCAGCGTGCCGCCATCGAGAAACTTGGGATCGGTGAGCGTGTTGCCGGGCACGACCTGCGCATGGGCGTTGTTGTGCAGGATCATGTTCATGCGCGCCAGGCCGGCGGTGGTGGCGTCTTTTTCCTGGCCATACAGGGTGAGCTTGCTGCGCGCCTCGTCGGCCACCTTCAGCAGCAGCGAGCCGGAGCCGCAGGTGGGGTCGTACACGGTGGTGGCGTTGCTGGTGTTGGCATCCCGGATGCCCAGCAGCTGCGCCATGATCCGGCTGACTTCGGCCGGGGTGTAGAACTGGCCCTTGCTCTTGCCGCTTTCGGTGGCGAAGTGGCGCATCAGATATTCGTAGGCGTCACCGAGAATGTCGTCGCCCTCGGCGCGGTTTTTGGAGAAGTCCAGCTCCTTGCGCTGGAAGATCGCGATGAGGTTGGTGAGCCGTTCGACCTTTTCCTTGTCGTCACCGAGCTTGCTGGCGTCGTTGAAATCCGGCATGTCCGACAGCCGGTTGGCCGCCGCCAGCGGCGCGATGATCTTTTTGTTGATCTGGTCGCCGATGTCGCTCTTGCCCTTGAGCGCGACCATGTCCTTGAAGCTGGCGCCGGCGGGGATGGCGATGGGCGCAAACGGCACGCCGTCGTATTTGTCGCTGATGTACTTGATGAACAGCAGTACCAGCACATAGTCCTTGTACTGGCTGGCGTCCATGCCGCCGCGCAGTTCGTCGCAGCTGGCCCAGAGGGAGGCGTAGAGCTCGGATTTCTTGATGGCCATGGGCAGTGCATTGCAAAAGCAGCAGCATAGCCGAGCCCGCTGGCTGGCTGAGCAGAAGCGGGCGTCGATGGGCGGAGTTTGGAGGAATGGTGCGCTCGGCGGGATTCGAACCCACGACCACCGCCTTCGGAGGGC
>JAJYSM010000079.1 GCA_021793575.1 Pseudomonadota bacterium | reverse complement strand
CCGAGCGCATCGACCACGGCGATCTGTCGGAGAAACCGGGTTGGGTGCGCTTGTCGTTCCACCCGAGTACCACGCTGGCCGACATCGACCACACCATCCACGCGGTGCGGGAGATCGTGGCGCATGCCGGGGAGTGGGCGATGGACTATGTGTACTCGCCCACCACCAACGAGTTCACCCGCCAGACGGGTGACAACGGCATGGCGCTGGCGCGCGTCAAACGCTGGTTTGAGCTGGAAACGCCCGCAGACGCACACTCGCGATCTGCCGGCTAGCATGAGCATCTTTGCGTCCACGAGCCTGCCCATGTCCGATCTGCTTGCCCTGCTCCAGCAACGCCATTCGACACCTTCGCGCCAGCTCGGCGAACCGGCGCCGGACGAGGCCACGCTGCAGGTGCTGCTCGAAGCCGCGATCCGCGTGCCCGACCACGGCAAGCTGGTGCCGTTCCGGCTGATCCGGCTGCAGGGCGCGGCGAAGCTGCGCTTCGGCGAGCAGCTGGCCGCGCTGGCGATCCGGCGCCATCCGCAGCTGTCCGAGGCCAAGCGCGAGAAGGAGCGCCTGCGTTACGCCTACGCGCCGCTGGTGCTGGTGGTGGTGGCGCAGCTCGATGCCGACAGCAGCGTGCCGGCGATCGAGCAGCAGCTCAGCGCCGGCTGCGTTGCGCACAACCTGCTGCTGGGCGCGCAGGCGCTGGGCTACGGTGCGCAGTGGCTGACCGGCTGGGCCGCCTACGACCGCGAGGCGGCAGCCATCCTGGGACTGGCCGCGCACGAACAGGTGATCGGCTTCATCCATCTGGGTACGCCGCAGGTCGACGTACCCGATCGCGATCGCCCAGCGCTGGCCGGCCTGCTCAGCACATGGACGCCGTGAGTACGTCGGCGGACGGACGTCCAGCCGTCCATCTGGTCGACGGCAGCCTGTACGTTTTCCGTGCCTGGCATTCGATGCCGGACGAGTTTTTCGATGCGGACGGGCATCCGGTCAACGCGGTGCTCGGCTATACCCGCTTCCTGTGCGAGCTGCTGGAACGCGCGCAGCCCGAGCATATCGCGGTGGCGTTCGACGCCTCGCTGACCAGCTCGTTCCGCAATGCGATCTATCCGGCCTACAAGGCCAACCGCGAGCTGCCGCCGGCGGATCTGGAACGCCAGTTCGTGCAGTGCCGCGCGCTCACCGAGGCGCTCGGCATCCACGTCATGATCGACCACGACTACGAGGCCGACGACCTCATCGGCAGCACCGTGTGGAACCTGCGCGCGCTCGGCTGGCGCAGCGTGATCGTCTCCGCCGACAAGGATTTCGGCCAGCTGCTGGGCGAGCACGACGAGCAGTGGGACTACGCCCGCAGCCAGCGCTGGGGCCCGGCCGGCGTATACGAGAAGCTCGGCGTGCACCCGCACCAGGTGGCCGATTATCTCGCGCTGTGCGGCGACGCGGTGGACAACATTCCCGGCGTGCCCGGCGTCGGCGCCAAGACCGCGGCCGCCCTGCTGGCGCATTTCGGCAGCCTGGACACGCTGCTCGATCGCATCGACGAAGTGGCGTTTCTGCGCCTGCGCGGCGCCGCCGGCTGCGCCGCGAAACTGCGCGAGCACGCCGAGCAGGCGCGGCTGTACCGGCGGCTGACCCGGATTGCGCTGGATGCGCCGGGCGCCGCCAGCGTCGATGCGCTGCTCCGTCGCCGCAGCGAGGTCGCTGCGCTCGACCGTCTGTGCGAGCAGCTGGGCCTGGGCACCTTCACCCGCAGCCGGCTGCGCGCCCTGCTGCGCTGAGCCGCATGCCTTGCCGTGGCAAGGTTGTCGCTGCGCGGCAGACCGGTCAACATGCCGCCACTGTCCTCTTGCCCATCTGCCATGACCCAGCCCGCCAGCCGCATTCCCGTCGATGCCGACGCGCCCGTGGAGACCCTGCATGAAGGCCGCTGGCTGAGCCTGCGCAAGCGCGGCCGCTGGGAATACGCCGAGCGCAACAATCCCGGGGGCGCGGTGATCATCCTGGCGCTGACGCCGCAGGACAACATCCTGTTTGTCGAGCAGTACCGCGTGTCGATCCTGCAGAACACCATCGAGATGCCGGCCGGGCTGGTCGGCGACCTGCACGACCAGCCCGACGAGAGCGCGCTGCTGGCCGCCCAGCGCGAGCTGGAAGAGGAAACCGGCTACCGCTGCAGGCAGGTGGAATTCGTCCATCGCGGCCCGTCGTCGTCCGGCATGAGCACCGAGATGATCACCTTCGTGCGCGCCCGCGATCTGCACAAGGTCGGCCCCGGCGGCGGCGACGACACCGAGAACATCGTGGTGCACGAGGTGCCCCGCCGCAGCGCCGGCGCGTGGCTGTTCGCACGCGCCGCCGAAGGCTATTCGATCGACCCGAAGCTGTTCGCCGGGCTGTGGTTCATCGAGCACGACAGCGCGCCGCCGCGCTGAGGATGATCGCACTGCCTCTCAGTCGGTGCGGCGACGATACTTCCGCAGGCGCCAGATGGCGAGGCCGATGCCGAGCAGCGTCAACGCCAGCCAGCCAGCCATCGCCATATTGTCGTTGCCCGCCGACAGCACGGCGGCTACCGCACCCACCGCGAGCGCGCCGAGCCCCAGCGCCAGCAACCCATCACGACGGCGGTGAGTGGAGATCAGCAAAAACGCACCGAGTGCGGCCAGCAGCACGGCAATGATCTGCTTGACCAGTACCAACCGCGGCGGCAGCGGCAAATCCGGAAACATGTCGTACAACGAGACATCCCCGATATCCACGTGGTAGCCCTTGCCGTCGCTGGCATCGGTCGCCGGCACCAGCTGGTCGCCATCGATGCGCGCGACGATGGTCACCGGCTGCAGCGGCACTTCGTCCCAGCTCACCCGCACATCGCCCAGCTGGGGGTGGCCGGGCTGCGCGCTGGTCACCAGATAGTCCTGGTAGCGGCTGAAACTGGCCATGAGGTTTTGCGGCAGCGCATGCAGATCAGGCGTGACTGGCACCGAACCAGGCAGCGCACGCAGCAGCGGCGGCGACAGCTTGAAGCCGCCCATCTGCACCAGCCCGGCATCGAACTTTTCGCTGCTCAGCGGAAACGTGCCCGGGTTGGCGTGTCCGGCCGGCTGCGCGAAATGTCTGGCATCCAGCGGGTGGTCGACCCAGTCCTGCTCGTAGTGCACGCTGCCGCCGATACTCACCTCACGCCACTGGAACATCTCCACGTGACGTATCAGGATCGGCGTGTTCACCCGCAGGTTGAAGTCCGGATCATGCGGTGCCTCGACCACCGCGGGGGTGCCCGCAATGCGCGCCATGTAACCGTGCTGGCCGGGCTGTGGCTGCGCCTGGGGGCCCAGCTCGATGATCTCGCCACCGTGCCGCTCCGCGATCGCGCGAAAGTTGAACTGGCTGCGCAAGGTCACCGCCACCAGGCTGACCGCCGCGAACATCAGCAACGCACCGGATACATGGACAGCCATGCCGCGAATGGACGTCCACCGGCCGGGCTTCATGGCATCGTTCCGGCACCGGACCGCTGCGCAGCGCCGTGCAGCGCGCACTGCTCGTCGGCCGTGCCGAAGCGGCCGCGCTGATCACACGTCACACGCGCCAACGCACACTCGTGATCGTGGGTGAAGAACAGCCGCACATCGCGCGCCAGCTTGTCCTGCAGGAACACGCGCTTCTCGTCGACCAGTTGCTCCGGCCAGCGGTCGTAACCCATGGTGATCGGCAAGTGCACCCAGTGACGGCCGGGAATCAGGTCGGCGCAGAACACCACGTCGCCCACCTCGGCCAGCATCAGCCCCGGCGTATGGCCATCCGAATAGCTGAAACGCACCGCCGGCCCGAGCGTGTGTGCATGTTCGCCCTCGACCAGCTCCAGCCTGCCGCTGGCTTCGAGCAGCGGCTGCAATTCGGGAATGAAGGAGGCCCGATCGCGTGGATGCGGCTTGAGCGCGCGGCGCCAATGTTCGGCACCCACCACGAAGCGTGCATTCGGAAACAGCAGGCGCGGCGGCTGACCCGGCTCCCATTCCGCCAGCAGGCCGCCAGCGTGGTCGAAATGCAGGTGCGACAGCACCACTACATCGATCTGCTCGTGCGTGAGGCCCGTTTCGGCCAGCGCATCGAGCAGCACGTGGCGCGACTCCAGCACACCGTAACGCTCGCGCAGCGTCGGCTCGAAGAACGCTCCGATACCCGTTTCGAACAGCACGTTGCGGCCATCGAGATCCTTCACCAGCAGGCAGCGACAGGCCAGCGGGATGCGATTCTGTCCGTCCGGCGCAATCCACTGCGACCACAGCGCCCTTGGAACATTGCCAAACATCGCGCCACCATCGAGGCGCTGCGAGTTGCCAAGTAACGAGAACAGTTCCATGACCAATCAATACTCCGTTGCCACGGATTCGTCGGGAGCGAATCCGGACGCCGAAGGCGGCCCCGCGCGCAGCGCGGGGTGAGACCCATGGATGGGTCGAACAAACATCGCGCCACCATCAAGGTGCTGCGAGTTGCCAAGTAGCGAGAACATTTCCATGCGCAGCTACTGCACCTTGCCCAGGCCCGACGGATGCCGCGGATCGCTGGCGGCATCGAGCCGGTTGCTGCTGCGATTCCAGGTGACCACGTTCATGAAGCCCCACGCCTCATTCGAGCCCCACGGATCACCCAGGCGGAAGCGGTAACCCATCCTGCCCAGCTCGGCGGTGGTGGCCGCGTCGAAGGTATCCGGCTCGACGAAGATCACGTCCGGCAGGTACTGATGGTGATAGCGCTTGTCGGCCACGATCTGCTGCGCGCTCTGGCCGTCGATGAAATGGAGGATACCTTCCAGCACCTGGGTGATGATGGTGGAGCCGCCTGGCGAGCCGATCACTGCGGTGCGCGTGGGGCCGATCACGATGCTCGGCGTCATCGACGACAGCATGCGCTTGCCCGGCGCCGGCGCGTTAGCCACGCTGCCGAGCAATCCGTAGACGTTGGGCTGGTTCGGTACCAGCGCGAAGTCGTCCATCTCGTCGTTCAGCAGCACGCCGGTGCCGGCAGCGACGAAGGTGGAACCCAGCGTGTAGTTCACGGTGGAGGTGACCGAGGCCATGTTGCCGTCGGCGTCGATGATCGAGAAATGCGTGGTATGCATGCCCGGCTGGGCGGCCTCGGCGGCCGGCAGCATCGACGACGGCGTGGCCTTGTCGGGCAGGATGCTCTGGCGCAGGCCGTCGGCGTAGTACGGCGAGAGCAGCATCTGCAGCGGCATCTTCACGAAATCCGGGTCGCCCAGGTAGTCGTTGTGATCGCGGAACGCGCGGCGCATCGCCTCGACGATGTAGTGCACGCGGTGTGCCTGATCGAGTTGGCCCAGATCGTAGCCGGACAGGATGTTGAGGATCTCCGCGATCGCCACGCCGCCGGAGGACGGCGGCGGCGCCGTGATGATGCGGTAGCCGCGATAGTTCACGATGATCGGCGCGCGCTCCTTGGCGCGGTAGCTGGCCAGGTCGGCCATGCTCCAGTTGCCGCCGGCGGCGTGCACCGCGGCAATCAGCTTTTTCGCCGTGGCGCCGCGATAGAAATCGGCGTCGCCATGCGCCGCCAGCAGCTCCAGCGTGCGCGCCTGATCCGGATCGCGCCAGATCGCTCCGGCGACCGGCGGCGCATCAGCGGGCAGGTATTTGGCGGCCGAGGCTGGCCAGCGCCGCAGGTTTTTCTGCTCTTCGGCAATCGCATCGCGCAGACGCGCATCCGGCTTGAAACCGTCGCGGGCGATGCGGATCGCCGGCGCCAGCGACTCGCGCAGCGGCAGCTTGCCGTAGCGTTGGGCGATCAGCGCCAGCCCGGCCGGTTCACCGGGAATGCCGGCCGACAGCGGCCCCTTCAGCGCGGTGTCGCGGTTGGGGCTGCCGTCCGGGTTGAGGTAGTCCTTGCTGTTGACCGCGGCGGGCGCCGTCTCGCGGGCGTCGATGAACACGTCGCGGCCGTCCTTCGCCCGGTGCAGCACGGCCATGAAGCCGCCGCCCAGGCCCGAGCTTTCCGGCTCCACCACCGACAGTGCCGCTGCCACCGCCACCGCTGCATCGAAGGCGTTGCCGCCCCTGGCCAGCACTTCCAGGCCGGCATTGGTGGCCAGGAAGTTGGCGCTGGCAATCGCCGCATGCCCCGGCCGCTGCGCCAGCGAGCTCGGCGCGCTGCGCGGCGCGGCATCCGCGGCGCACGCCGCACTGCCAAGCATCAGCAGCAGGCTCAGCGCCAGCACGGGCAGGCTAAGAGCTTGTGAAGAAAACCACCTCCTGTGGTTTTCTTCCATCGCGAGTCCGGCGCATGTCCGGACTCGCTCACGCGAATCAGGCACTCGCATGCCCGATCCGCGACCAGCCATCCCTGGCCGGCCTGAGAGGTTGAATAATTCACAACCTCTCAGTGGCGCCCGGCGCGATGACGAAGGGCGACCATGCAGTAAAAAGCTCATGCGGCGGATTTCCTGGCCATCAGATGGCGATACTTGAGATCGAGCTGGGCCGGCGACTCGGCGTGTTCGGGATCGCTGATGATGCACTCGACCGGGCACACCACCACGCACTGCGGCTCGTCGTGGTGGCCGACGCATTCGGTGCACAGCGCCGGGTCGATCACGTAGAACTCCGCACCCAGCGAGATCGCCTGATTCGGGCAAGCCGGTTCGCAGACGTCGCAGTTGACGCAGGTATCGAGGATCTTCAGGGACATGGTCACGATATTACATGCTGGGCACGCGCCAGCGGCAACGGCTGGCGCGGCGACGGGCATGCCACGCCGCAGTCGGCGATACGCTGAGCTGGTTCCCCTGGCGTGCGCCTCTCCCCGACGGAGAGAGGCGGTCAAACCGCGCTGCGCCGGGCGCAGACGCGCTGCTTACATGGCAACGAAATGAAATGTGGCGCCGGTCGGCTTCAGCGCATCGGCAACGCGCTGCTCGTCCGCCTTGTCGCCGATGAATACGATGATCACGTCCTTGAACGAGCCGGGCTTGGCATCCTTGAAGGCTGCCACCACCAGGTCGGCGGTCATGCTCGAGACCGGGCCGGCAAAGGCCAGCAGGTTGCCCGGCAGCACGCCGCGCGCCACGGTGTCCTGCACGCTCTGCAGTTGGCGGTCGTTCTGCGCCTTGGCCTCGTCAGTGTCGCCCGCGGTCACCAGGTAGGCGTACGGCTGGCTGGCCTTCATGCCTTGCAGGTTGTTCTGCACCAGCTGGCCGAGGTAGCCATTCCACCCCTTGATGTCGGTCGGGCTGGTCGGCTTGGTCAGCTGCTGCGTGGCCGGCTGGCTGGCCTGCTGGTCGGCATCCTTCTTGCCGCAGGCGCTCAGGGTGAGCGCGGCGGTAAGGGCGAGGGCAGCGATGAGGACTATCTTACGCATGGTGGTCACCTTCGGTTTCGGGTTGCTTGTGGGAGCCGGGCCGGCTCTTCTGCCAGCGCTGCCGCATGGCCTGTTGCACCGCCGGATGCACGAAGCCGGAGATGTCACCGCCGAGGCGGCCGATCTCGCGCACCAGCGAGGATGAGATGAAACTGTATTGCTCCGCCGGCGTCAGGAACAGCGTCTCCGCCTGTGGAATCAGATGACGGTTCATGCTGGCCAGCTGGAATTCGTATTCGAAATCCGACACCGCGCGCAGCCCGCGGATGATCACGCCGGCGCCGACCTCTTCGATGAAGCTGGCCAGCAGGCAATCGAAGCCGCGCACTTCCACGTTCGGCAGATCAGCCAACGCCAGCCGGGCCAGCGCGATCCGTTCGCCGATACCGAAGCCCGGTGCCTTGCTGGAGCTGTCCGCCACCGCCACGATCACCCGCTCGAACAGCGGCGCGGCGCGCGTCACCAGGTCGGCATGACCGTTGGTGATCGGGTCGAAGGTGCCGGGATAGACGGCCAGGCGCGGGTTGCCCAAGGGTTTGCTCACGGGTCGAAAGCGGCAGTGAAAGTGGGCGTAGCTTAGCGGAAGCTCAGGCGCGCTGCGCCAGCGCGGCGGCAGCGTCGCCATCACGCCGGTACAGCGCATGGCGCACCTCACCGGCATGGCCCTCGCGCAGCTGCCGCCAGTTCTGCGGCAACTGCAGCGCGCTGGCGCGCGGCGACTCCACGTACACCCATGCGCGCGCCGCCAGCCAGCCGCCCTGCTCCAGCTGCCGCGCCAGCGCCGCCCACAGTTCATGCGCGAACGGCGGGTCGATGAACACCACATCATGCGGCTGCGGCGCACCCTGCAGGAACTGCCCGGCCTCGACCGCTGCCACCTGACCGGCAATCACCTTGAGCCGCCGCAGGTTGTCGCGCAGCGCCTGCGCCGCGCGCGCATCGCGCTCGACGAACTGCACGCTGGCCGCGCCGCGCGACAGCGCCTCGATGCCGAGCGCTCCGGTGCCCGCGCACAGGTCGAGGCAGCGCGCCCCGGCAATCACCGGCGCCAGCCAGTTGAACAGCGTCTCGCGCACGCGCTCGGTGGTGGGGCGCAGGCCCGGCAGCTCGGGCACCTGCAGGCGCGAATTACGCAGGCTGCCGCCGATGATGCGGATGCGTCCAGACGGGGCGCCGCGGCCGTGGTTCACGCCGGCGCGTCCTCAGCGGGCAGTACAGGTTGGAGTGTTAGCATGCCGCTCATTGTCTTTGAATCACCCACGCAATGCTCAAGTTCTGGAAGAAAAAGGCCGCCGAGACGCCGCCGCCGACCGACCCCGTCCAGCCGCCGATCGCGGATGCCGCGCCGCTGACCGCAAGCGAACCGGCTTCCGAGACCGCCGCGATCGAAGCCGAGTTGTCGCCCACCGCATCCGCACCGGCCAAACGCAGCTGGCGCGAGCGGCTCTCCGGCAACGCGTTCTCGCGCGGTCTCACGGCGTTGTTCGTGCGTCATCCGAAGCTCGACGACGACCTGCTCGACGAACTGGAAACCACTCTGATCAGCGCCGACGTGGGCGTGGAGGCCAGCAGCGAGCTGGTCGAGCAGCTGCGCAAGCGCATGCACAAGCGCGAATTCGCCGACGCTCCGGCGCTGCTGGCCGCACTGCGCGAGGCGCTGGTGGCACTGCTGCAGCCGGTGGAGCAGCCGCTGGACGTGCGCGGCCGGCGCCCGTTCGTGGTGCTGGTGGTCGGCATCAACGGCGCCGGCAAGACCACCACCATCGGCAAACTGGCGCGGCGCTGGCGCGACGAGCGCCACGCGGTGATGCTGGCCGCCGGCGACACCTTTCGCGCCGCGGCGGTCGAGCAGCTGAAAACCTGGGGCGCGCGCAACGACGTGCCGGTGATTTCGCAGGGGCAGGATGCGGATGCCGCCAGCGTGATCTTTGACGCGCTGCAGGCGGCGCGTTCGCGCGGCACCGACGTGCTGATCGCCGACACCGCCGGCCGCCTGCACACCCAGGGCGGCCTGATGGACGAGCTGGGCAAGATCGCCCGCGTGCTGAAGAAGCTCGACCCCGACGCCCCGCACGAGGTGCTGATGGTGATCGACGGCACCACCGGCCAGAACGCGGTGAACCAGGTGCGCCAGTTCCGCCAGATCGTCGGCGTCACCGGGCTGGTGGTGACCAAGCTCGACGGCACTGCCAAGGGCGGCGTGGTGTTTGCGCTGGCGCGCGAGTTCGGCCTGCCGATCCGCTACGTGGGGCTGGGGGAAACCGCCACCGACCTGCGCGTGTTCGAGGCGCAGGCGTTTGTCGACGGCATGCTGCCGGCCAGCCTCGGCCGCGCGGAGCACAGCCATGACTGAATTCCCGCCGCGGCGAGGCTGAGCGATGCCGCATCGGCTGCGACTGCTACTGCTCGCGCTAGGCGGCCTGTTGCTGGCGGTGCTCTTGGCGGCGGCGCTGGCGGTCTACCTGCTGCTGCAGCCGGACCGCTTCACCGCGATGCTGCAGGAGCAGGCCCGCTCGGCCGGGCTGGAGCTGCACCTGGCCAGTCCCGCCAGCCCGACCCTGTTCCCGCGCCCGGCGCTTGATCTGCGCGGCATCACGCTCAACGCGCAGGGATCCAGCGCGCCGATCCTGCTGGCAGCGCGCGGCCGCCTCGCGCTGCCGTGGCGCACCTTGCTCGGTGGGCCCACCGCGATCTCGCAGCTGCAGATCGACGCGCCGCGGGTCGACCTGGACGCGCTGCAGGCGTGGCTGAGCGCGCTGCCGTCCAGTCCCGCGGGCGCGCCGCCGAACATCCCGCGCATCGACACCGGCATGCGCATCACGCGCGGCAGCCTGGTGCGCGGCGACCAGATGCTGCTGGGCAACGTCACGCTGGAAGCCGGCAGCCTCGCCTCCGGCCAGCCGTTTCCGCTCAGCCTGTCGGCCACTACCGCGGCCGGCACGCCGCTGCAGCTGCAGCTCGCCGCCACGCCACGCATCCGCGGCAACACGCTGCAGCTGGACAACATCACCCTGCATCTGTCGCAAGGCAGTGAACTGGTGCTGGCGCTGAGCGGCAGCGCGCACTGGCACGGCGCCGCAGACGCCGCAGCCAGCCTCGCCGGCAAGCTCGACCAGGCCAACGCCGTGCAATACAACATTTCGTTGGCACTGACCCCGGCCGATCAAAGCAACCCGCTGCTGCTGGCACTGAAGCTGGACGGGCCAGGCAACCATGTCGATCTGCGGCTGCCGCCGCTGGCGCTGGCGCACTGGTGGGGCCAGCTCGGTAGCAGCGTGCAGCCACAGCTCAGCGTGCCGCCGGGCAGCGGCCATGTGGAAATCGCCCACCTTGCCAGCGGCGGCATGACCATCGAAGGGCTCACCGTGCAGGCCGGCAGCGACGTGCCTGCCGCGGCCAGCAGCGCCGCAGCGGCCACGCCGGCCGCCAGCAAGAAACCATGACGGCCAGCGTGTCCAGTCGCCTGCTGCGCTGGTTCGACCGGCACGGCCGCAAGGATCTGCCCTGGCAGCAGACCGACGCGGCTGGCCGGCGCGACGCCTACCGCGTGTGGCTGTCCGAGGTGATGCTGCAGCAGACCCAGGTGGCCACCGTGATCGGCTACTTCGAGCGCTTCGTCGCGGCGCTGCCCACCCTCCCCGCCTTGGCCGCCGCCGACGAGGACACCGTGCTGGCGCTGTGGTCGGGCCTCGGCTACTACCGCCGCGCGCGCTTCCTGCACCGCGCCGCGCAGCTGTGCGTGCAGCAGCACGGCGGCGAGCTGCCGCGCGATTTCGCCGCGCTCAGCGCGCTGCCCGGCATCGGCCGCTCCACCGCCGGCGCGATCCTGGCGCAGGCGCACGGGCTGTGCTTCGCCATCCTCGACGGCAACGTCAAGCGCGTGCTCGCGCGCCATCACGGCATCCACGGCGAGCCCGGCCAGAGCGCAGTGGAAAGGCAGCTGTGGCAGCACGCCGAAGCGCACACGCCCGCAGCGCGCGTCGCCGATTACACCCAGGCGATCATGGATCTGGGCGCCACCGTGTGCGTGCGCTTGCGCCCGCGGTGCGAGGCCTGCCCGCTGGCCGTCGACTGCATCGCCCATCGCGATGGGCTCACCGTGCTGCTGCCCACGCGCAAGGCCGGCAAGCGCACGCCCACGCGCAGCACCATGATGCTGATCCTGCGCGATCGGCAAGGCCGCGTGCTGCTGGAGCGGCGCGGCCCGCAGGGCGTGTGGGCCGGCCTGTGGAGCCTGCCCGAGGCCGATAATGTCGAGGCCGCGTGGCGACTCGCGCAGCAGCACGCGCGCATCGACGACGCGCAGCCGCTCGCTGCGTTCACCCACGTGTTCAGCCACTACAAGCTGCAGATCGAGCCGCTGCTGTTCGAGCGCGCGACGGCGCAGCGCGGCATCGCCGATCATCCGCAGCTGCGCTGGTGTTCCGTCAGCGAACTGACTGCGCTGGGCCTGCCCGCACCTGTGCGCAGCCTGCTCGCGAATCTCACCAACCCGCATCAACCGAAACACGCCACACCCGAGGAACGCCCATGAGCCGCACCATCCATTGCAGCAAGCTCGGCATCGACGCCGAAGGCCTCGACTTCGCGCCGTGGCCCGGCCCGCTCGGCCAGCGCATCTACGCTGAAATCTCTAGGCCCGCATGGCAGCAGTGGCTGGCACATCAGACCACCCTGATCAACGAATACCGGCTCAACCCGCTCGACCCGAAGTCGCGCAGCTTCCTCACCGGGGAGATGGAAAAATTCCTGTTCGGCGGCGACTATGCCAAGGCCTCCGGCTACACCGCACCCGACGCCAAGTCTTGACGCAAAGCCGCGCATTCGGTCTAATGCGCGGCTCCACGTGACGCCAACGGTCCCCGCGCCGGCTGCCTCATCGCGGAAGTTTTGGCCGGGTAGCTCAGTTGGTAGAGCAGGGGATTGAAAATCCCCGTGTCGGCGGTTCGATTCCGTCCCCGGCCACCAGTAATATCAAAGGCTTGCAGCGATGCAGGCCTTTTTCATTTCTGGCGACAGGGCAAAAAATCCCTACTCAGTCCCTACTTTGCAGAAACTCGCCGTAGTGACTGCGGCAGCTCCGCCAGCGCGTCCAACTCCACACCAGCGCCCCCGCGATCAGCGCACGCGATCCTGAAATTGTCACGGTTTGTCACAACGAAGGGGGGCGAACGGTCGCGGGCCGATGCGACCTAGCGATTTTCACCCCCTACCCGGTCAAGCCTCGGCAGGTTCGTCGCGCACTTGGCCTTGCCTTCTGCCGTGCGCGGGCCGGTGGAGCACCCGCCGTGCCACTTGCACCGGCGCTTGCCGGGCGCGCTCAAGGCTTGGCAAGGCTGGCCGTCACCTCGACGCCGCGCACCG
>JAJYSM010000015.1 GCA_021793575.1 Pseudomonadota bacterium | reverse complement strand
CCGGAAATCCGTTCGTTTCGGCGAAAGTGGCGACGGATGCCCCTGTTTTCGCACCCCGTTGGTGCGATTTGCCTGCTTGGTGCGCAGAGGGGCGCTGCGCCGATCTCAAGCCCGACAGGCTGCTAGACCTGACCATTGCCGCCACCTGCTGGTCGCCAACATGTCGCTGTCGATGACGCCTTGCGTCATATGACGGGTAGCGTTATGGTTGGTCCGTGATCAGGAGCTTTGCCGACAAGGAAGCGGAAAAGATCTGGGGCGGAACGCCTTCCAGGCGCCTGCCTGCCGATATCCAATCCGTGGCACGACGCAAACTGCGCATGCTGGGCAACGCCTCCGTGCTGGATGATCTGCGCATTCCTCCGGCCAATCGGCTCGAAGCCCTGAAGGGGCAACGCAAAGGCCAGCACAGCATCCGGGTTAACGATCAATGGCGCATCTGCTTCCGTTGGACTGACGGTGACGCCCACGACGTGGAAATCGTCGATTACCACTGACATCATCGAGTCGATCATGAAGAGCCTGCCCAACATCCATCCCGGCGAAGTGCTGCTTGAGGAGTTTCTGACGCCCATGGGCATCAGCCAGAACGCCTTGGCGCGCGCTGCTGGCGTGCCGCCGCGCCGCATCAACGAAATCGTGCTCGGCAAGCGCGGTGTATCCGCGGATACCGCGGTGCGTCTGGCGCTTGCATTGGGGACCAGTGAACGCTTCTGGTTGGGGCTTCAGGCAGATTACGATCTGGAAGAGGCGCACCGCGCACTCGGCAGTGCTGTCGAGCGGATTGAACGGGTTGCAGCGTGAGGCGCGGGTGCTCGCGGGATCCTGGAGTGAGACAGTTTGAGGAAAATGAACCCGCCCCCTTTTCTGCAACCCCTTTTCTGCAACCAGGCAAAAACCATGCATGCCGACTCATCCGCTGGCGTTGATCCGAAGGGTCTGCGCGAATATTCGGTGGTGTTCACCGACCGCGCGCTCAACCATATGTCGCAACGCTTTCAACAGGTCATGCGCGACCTGTCGAATCATCTGAAAACGACCTACCACGCCCACGCCGTCGCGCTGGTGCCCGGCGGCGGTACGGCCGGCATGGAATCCGTGGCGCGTCAATTCGCCCACGACAAAAATGTGTTGATCATCCGCAATGGCTGGTTCAGCTATCGCTGGAGCCAGATCTTCGAGGTCGGCAGGATTCCTGCGCACACCACCGTGCTCAAGGCGCGCCCGAGCCATGCCGCACACCAGGCCCCGTTTGTGCCGCCACCGCTGGATGAAGTGATCGCCAGCATTGTCGAAGGCAAGCCTGATCTGGTGTTTGCGGCACACGTGGAAACCTCGTCCGGCATGCTGCTGCCGGATGGCTATCTGCAAGCCGTGGCAACCGCTGTCCACGCCCACGGTGGCCTGTTTGTACTCGATTGCATCGCCAGCGGCGCGCTGTGGGTCGACATGCCGCGGATCGGTGTGGATATCTTGCTGTCGGCCCCGCAGAAAACCTGGAGCGCGACGCCGTGTGCAGCCATGATCATGCTTTCGGCGGCCGCGGAGGCGCGCCTGAAGACCACGCAAAGCTCCAGCTTCACGCTGGATCTGGCGAAATGGCGTGCCGTCATGCTGGCCTACGAGAACGGTGGTTTTGCCTACCACGCCACGATGCCCACCGATGCGCTGGTGCAACTGCGCGACGCCATGGTCGAAACCATGGCCATGGGGCTGGAGCAGGCGCGCGATGCGCAATGCGAGCTGGGGCGGAAGGTGCGCGCCTTGCTGGCTCGGCGTGGTCTGCCCAGCGTCGCTGCCGAAGGCTTTCAGGCGCCCGGCGTGGTGGTGAGCTACACCGACCGCGACGCCATCCACAATGGCAGTGCGTTTGTCGCCCAAGGCCTGCAGATTGCTGCCGGCATTCCGCTGGCCTGCGACGAGCCCGCTGACTTCAAGACGTTCCGGCTTGGCCTGTTCGGTCTCGACAAGCTCAAGGATGTCGACGGCGCGGTACAGCGGCTGGACGATGCGCTTGCCCGCATCATGGCGTGACGAAAAAGCGGCCGGGGCAAATGCGGGTCAGGTTCGCGCGCGCTTGATTTTGCGCGAGGCCGCCGTTCGGTGCCGCTCCACGCAAGGTATCGTGCTTCGTGAGCTGATGGGAAAATAAGGCTCACACTTCTTGTACTCGCCGCTCGTCCTTCCAACTCTCTTCCACCGCCGGCACCTCGCCGGCAATCCCGGAGCAATGTCATGTTCAGTCACGTCATGGTGGGTTCAAACGATATCGAGCGGTCGAAGCGTTTCTATGACGCAGTGCTGGCCGTCGTCGGCGCCGGCGAGGCGATGCGCAACGAGGCAGGCAGCGGACATATGCGCCTGTTCTATCGGCATGACGGCAGCACGTTCTGCGTCAGCGAGCCGATCAACAGCCAGGCGGCCACGCATGCGAACGGCGGCACGGTGGGCTTCAAGTGCACGTCGCCCGAGCAGGTACAGCAGTTCCATGAAGTCGCCGTGGCCAACGGTGGCACCTCGATCGAGGCTGCGCCCGGTCTGCGCAAGAGTCCGCTGGGCGCGTTGCACCTGGCCTACGTGCGTGACCCCGACGGCAACAAGCTCTGCGCGCTGTATCGCGGGGAGTAAGACCATCGCGGGGCGGGCGGTGTTTGGCCCGCCCCGGCAGCGCGTGCCCCGCGTTGTACTCAACACAAACAGGGGTCACGGTTTCGCCGCCCGGGTCAGCGTGGTCGGGGCGCCCGGTATCCTGGCGACGGGTCGCGCGCGGTATCGGCAACGCAGGATGCAGCGCATGCACAATCGACCGCTTTTCGTGTCGCTCAACTTTCTGCGTCCCGGTTCGGCACGGCGGCGGTGATCACGATCTCGATTTTCCAGTCGGGCCGGGCCAGCCTGGCTTGCACGGTGGCCCGTGCCGGCGTCGCGCCTTGCGGCACCCATCGGGCCCAGGCTTCGTTCATGCTGTCGAAATCGGCCATGTCGGCGAGGAAGATTTCCGCGCGCAGGATATGGGTTTTGTCGGTCGCGGCCCGCAGCAACAGCGCGTCGATGGCATGCAGCACCTGCGCGGTCTGACCGGCGATGTCGGCGCCTGAGTCCGCGGCCACTTGCCCGGCAAGATATGCCACGCCATTGTGGACGGCCATTTCGGACATGCGCGGGCCGGTATCGAAACGCTGGATCATGGAGCGGATTCCTGGGGTGGATGTCGCTGCCATTGTTGCCGAAGCGGCAGCTGACTGCAGGAGCCAAGGGCAGGGCGCACTTTCCCTGCAAGCCGCCCCGTTGTGATGCGGCCGGTCGCACAGGCCGAGTCGGGTGCTCGGGCACGCGCCACTCAGAACGGGTGCTGCCGGTAAAACTGCTCAAGCTGCCGATAGACGTCCGGCAAGTGCTGGCGCAAGTTAGCCGGTGCCTCGAAGAATTGCTCGCTGGCCACCGCGAAAAACTCGGCCGGGCTTTCGAGCGCGTACGGGTCCATCGGCAAGTCGAGCCCGTTGCGTTGCTCGTCCTTCAGGCGATCCCACGCGCTTGAGAAGACCCGCGTCCACACGCGGCGATCCATGCGCCGGTGCAGGGGCGGGAAGCCGTTGGCGTCGCCGTTGAGCATGTCGAGCTTGTGTGCCATTTCGTGGATGACCACGTTGTGCCCCGGCTTCCTGCCGGTATTCAGCACATCCGCCCACGACAGGATCACCGGGCCGCGCCCCCACGCCTCACCGGCCAGCAGGGAGTCGCTTTGATGCACCACCCCGGCGGCATCGACTTTTGGTCGACGTGGAATGAACGCGTCCGGGTACACGATGACGCTGTGCCAACCGTCGTACCAGTCCAGGCCCAGTTTCAGGATGGGTACGCAAGCATGGGTGGCGAGCAGGACGCGGTCGGCGTCATCAAGCTGCAAACCCTGGGTCGGCTCCAGCGACTTGCGCTCCAGGAACAGCGTGGCCAGCACGCGCAGCGTAGCCTGATCGGACGCGCCCAGCCGGCGCGTCGGGGCACAGCGCTGCAGCGCGTCTCGCCACAGCGGTTCGGCGATGGGGCGCCGGGCGACGATGCGCTGTACGCGCCAGTTTCGGAGTCGGTTGAACATGGCCAGCTGCTGGACGGAGTCTCAGCTCAAGAGGGTCAGGGCCAAAGTGCCCTTTTCAAGCAAGAAGACCTGGGGCGAAAAGGGTACGAAAAAGGGTCAGGTCCATTTTCCCGGCGCGATGGGTAGCTTGCGTGGCCTGCCGCGAGACCTGGCTCCCGCCGCTCGCCAGGTCAGCGCTTCGATCTGTTGGCGCAAGCGATCGCTGCCCCCGGCGCGCTGCTGCCGGGTGTGCGGGCGCAGCTCGGCGAGCTGCTGTTCGTCCAGGCGCTGGCAAATCAGGGCGCGATAGTGGGCAGCCTGCCGCGCGGCGGGTGCCTCGCTGTCTGCATGGTCCGCCATGAGCCCCACGTTGGCATCCCGGATCGCGATGTTCGTAGCGACCGATGCGGTGCTGTCCACGGACACAGGTACCCCGCAGGATCTGGCGCTGGTCAAGCCCGACAGCCCTCGCGCCGGGATGTGGAACTGGCCGAACAGACCGGGCCGATCCGATCACGCTGTGCGCATCGGGTCAATCGATTACGAGCCTGTGGCTGCGGGCGCCGCTTGTTTTTGAAGCGGCGCCCGGATCGTGCAGCGCTTACAGGTGATACACGAACGCCAGCGATTCGGAGAGCTGCCGGCGCGAACCGAAGCGGGTCACCAGCGGGCTGTTGCCGGCCTTGCCGAGCAGGCGTCCGTAGACCAGGCCCAGCGCCAGGCCGGTGTGCAGGTTGGTGGGCACGAACACGTCGTACTCCAGTGTGGCCAGCTCGCTGCCGGCGCCGGGGTCCCAGGCGTCCGTCTTGAGCATGCTGGCCTGGCTGGAATTGAGGCCGAAGTTGCGGTTCATCGCCGCATTGTTCAGCGCCTGCCAGCGCAGTTGCAGGGAGTGCTCGACCACGCCCATGGAGGGCAGGTCCCATTCGGCGTAGATGCTGAGGTAGCCGCCGGCGCCGTTGATGTCGTGGCTGAGGTCGGTGCCGAGGTCGAACTGATCGGTGAGCTGCCATTCGAGGTAGCCGCCAAGATTGAAGCGCGGCGGCAGCGCGGTGACGGTGCCGCCGAGTGCACCCAGCTCTTCGCGCGTACGTCCCCACTGGTAATCGCCGTAGATGCCGCCGTGCAGGGCCTTGCCATGGATGAAATCCACCTGCAGCCCGTCCACCGTGGACAGGCTGACGTGATTCGCCCACTCCACGTCGAGGTAGGGAAGGGCCTCGCTGCGCATGCCTTTGGCACCCAACCAGGTGCCCTGGCGCTGCACGCCGGCGCCGACCGTCAGCATCAGCGGGCTGCGCTCGGCAGCCGCGCTGGCCGATGCCCACAGCAGGCACGCCGCCATGCTGATCGAGAGCAGCGGCCAGCGTGGGCGGATGGGGCGGGGCGGCGTGCGGCGAGAACTCATGGAGCAGCAGCATAAGGGCTTACGGTGTGCTTCGTGTGATGCGGCGGCGTGACTTGCTCAGCCACCGTTCTGAGAGGGAAAGGAGGCCGAAAGACAGGCTTTCTAACCTTGCACGCATGAATCTCACGAACGAGTTGCCGATGCCTGCGTCCGGCTGGACCATCCTGTGTGATTTCGACGGCACCATCTCCGTCGAGGACGTGATCGACTCGCTGCTCGACCGCTTCGGCCGGCCCGGCTGGGAAGTGCTGGAGCAGGACTGGCGCGCCGGTCGCATCGGCTCGCGCGAGTGCATGTCGGGCCAGGTCGATCTGCTGCAGATGACGCGCCCGCAGCTGGACGCGCACTTGGCCGGGCTGTGGATCGATCACGCGTTTCCGGGCTTCGTGGCGAAGGCGCGCGCGCTGAACGTGCCGATTCGCGTGGTCAGCGACGGCCTCGACTACGCGATCCACCAGATTCTCGGTCGCTACGGGCTGGACGACCTGCCGCTGGCGGCCAACCACCTGGCGCCGGCCGAGCCGCCGAAGCAGTGGCAGCTGACCTCGCCGTTCCAGGCCGAAGGTTGCCGCAGCGGCACCTGCAAGTGCGCCTGCGTGGCGCAGGCGCGTGCCGCCGGGGCTACCAAGACCCTCCTGATCGGCGACGGTGCCTCGGATTTCTGCGCCGCCGACCGCGTCGATTTCGTGTTTGCCAAGCACCGCCTGATCGAGCATTGCCGCGCCGCCGGCATCGACTACGTGCCGATCACCGGTTTCGAGGATGCATTGGAGTTCCTGCCGAAGCTGCTCGACGGCAGTCTGGCCAGCCATCGCCATCACGAGCCGGCCGCCGCTTGAGCCACGCCAGCTCCATCGTTCACTTCTGCCCCAATTTCCCTCCCCGGATCACCGCATGAAAATCGACAAGACCGCCGCCGGCTTCATCGACGACGCGCAGCTGCTCGCCGACGAAGCGAAGTACAGCTCCTTTGGCGACACCGTCCACTACGTCGACCCGCCGAAGATCTTTCGCCACGGCGAAGGCAGCTACATGTACGACACGGCCGGCACGCCGTTCCTCGACCTGCAGATGTGGTATTCGGCGGTCAACTTCGGCTACGGCAACCAGCGCCTCAACAATGTGCTGAAGGAGCAGATCGACCGCCTGCCGCAGGTCGCCAGCCAGTACCTGCACCAGACCCGCATCGAGCTGGCCAAGACGGTGGCGCTGGATGCGAAGAGGAAGTTCGGCCTCGACGGTCGCGTGCATTTCAACGTGGGCGGCGCGCAGGCGATCGAGGATTCGCTCAAGCTGGTGCGCAACTACAAGCACGGCAAGAGCCTGATGTTCGCCTTCGAGGGCGGCTATCACGGCCGCACGCTCGGCGCCTCGGCGATCACCTCCAGTTACCGCTACCGCCGCCGCTTCGGTCACTTCGGCGAGCGCGCGATGTTCCTGCCGTTCCCGTACCCGTTCCGCCGGCCCAAGGGCATGACGGCGGAGGAATACTCCGACAGCTGCGTGAACCAGTTCGCGCGCCTGTTCGAGACCGAATACAACGGCGTGTGGGACCCGAAGACCAACCAGTGTGAATACGCGGCGTTCTATATCGAGCCGATCCAGGGCACCGGCGGCTACGTGATCCCGCCGATGAACTTCTTCAAGGACCTGAAGAAGGTGCTCGACCAGTACGGCATCCTGATGGTGGTGGACGAGATCCAGATGGGTTTCTGGCGCACCGGCAAGCTGTGGTCAATTGAGCATTTCGGCGTGACGCCGGACGTGGTGGTATTCGGCAAGGCACTCACCAACGGCCTCAATCCGCTGTCCGGGCTGTGGGCGCGCGAGGAACTGATCAACCCCACGATCTTCCCGCCGGGCTCCACCCACTCGACGTTCAACTCCAATCCGCTGGGCACCGCGCTCGGTCTCGAAGTGATCAAGATGGGCTACGAGCTCGACTACGAGCGCACCGTGCCGGAGAAGGGCGCGCACTTCCTCGACGGCCTGCGCGACCTGCAGAAGCGGCACAAGGAAATCGGCGACGTCGACGGCCTCGGTCTCGCCCTGCGCGCCGAGATCTGCACCGATGACGGCTTCACGCCGAACAAGGCGCTGCTGGACACGATGGTCGACATCGGCCTGGCCGGCGACCTCGAGCACAACGGCAAGAAGATCGGCCTCGTGCTGGACGTGGGCGGCTGGTACAAGAACGTGATCACGTTCGCGCCGTCGCTCAACATCACCCACGAAGAAATCGACCTGGCGATCAGTCTGCTCGACCAGCTGCTGACCAAGGCCAAGAAGGGCTGATCCTGAAAGCGGCCCCTGTCGAGCACACCCTGGTGGTATGCGCGCACTTTTTTGTGGGAGCGGCTTCAGCCGCGATGCTTTCGGATCCTGGTGGAAAAAGCATCGCGGCTGAAGCCGCTTCCACAGGGTTGCGCTCCTGCGGGCGCAGCGTTTTTACGGTGCGCGCTTCAGAGCCAGCACCGCGTTGAGTCCGCCGAAGGCAAACGAGTTGCTCAGCGCGGCGCGCACCGGCATGTCGCGCGCCACGTTGGGCACGTAGTCCAGATCGCAGGCGGGATCGGGCTGATCCAGATTCGCGGTCGGCGGCACCGCGCTGTCGCGCAGCGCGCCGACCACCGCCACCAGCTCCAGCGCGCCGGAGGCGCCCAGCGCATGTCCATGCATCGACTTGGTCGACGACACAGCGAGACGATCGGCATGCGCACCGAACGCGAGCCGGATGGCCTTCGTCTCGGTGACGTCGTTGGCCTGGGTGCCGGTGCCGTGGGCGTTGATGTAGTCCACATCCTGCGCGGTCAGGCCGGCATCGGCCAGCGCCTGCGTCATCGCGGCAGCGGCGCCGGTGGCGCTGGGCATCACGATGTCGGTGGCGTCGGCGGTCATGCCGGTGCCGGCCAGCTCGGCCAAGATCACCGCGCCGCGCGCCTGCGCATGCTCCATCGATTCCAGCACGAAGATGCCGGCGCCCTCGCCGAGCACCAGTCCGTGACGGTTGGCGCTGAACGGGCGGCAGGTATCGTCGGCCAGCACGCGCATCGCTTCCCATGCGCGCAGCGCGCCGTAGGTCAGACATGCCTCGGTGCCGCCGGCAATCGCCACATCGGCCAGCCCGTAGCGGATCATCTGCGCCGCCTGGATGATCGCGTGGTTGGCCGAGGCGCAGGCGCTGGCGACCGCGAAGGTCGGCCCGCGCAGGCCCCAGGCGATGCTGATCTGGCTTGCCGAGGCGTTCGTCATCAACCGCACGATGGACAACGGGTGCACGCGGGTGGCGTTGTCCGCGTACAGCCGTCGGCTCTGTTCGTCCTGGGTGGTCTCGCCGCCGACGCCGGTGCCGACGATCACGGCGGTGCGCAGGCCCAGTTCGTTGCGGCTGAAATCCAGCCCGGACTGCGTGATCGCCTCGCGCGCGGCGTGCAGCGCGAACTCCGAGGTGCGGTCGAGCAGCGGCAGGGTGCGCTCGTCGATCTGTGCGGCCGGATCGAAATTGGCCGGCACCTGCGCGGCGATCTTCACGCGCAGCCGCCCGGCATCCGGGTGGCGCAGCGGGCCGATCGCACTGCGGCCCTCGCGCAGGCCCTGCCACAGCGCCTCGGCGCCCACGCCGAGCGGGCTGATCGCGCCCATGCCGGTGATCGCGACGCGCCGCATCGTGGGGTTGCGCATTACTTCGATCCTTCGCCCGCGGCGGCCTTGGCGGCCAGCCCCTGGCGCACCGCATCGACCAAGCTCTGCGCCGTGTCGGTGTCGAAGTTGGCGCCCTGCTGGTCGGGGAAGGTGATGTTGAAATGCTCCTCGATGTCGAAGATCACCTCGATTGCTTCCAGCGACGCCACCCCCAGATCCTTCAGGGTGGACTCGGGCTTGATGTTTTCCACCGGGATCTTGGCCTGCTTGGCGATGATCTCGAATACCTGTTGTTCGGTCGTATCGTTCATGGCGAGGTCCTTGGCAGCAATCGACAGTGTCATCTATCGCCCAGTCTAGGCAAACTCGCTTACTTATGCCTTTCATTTCACAACTGGAACCCGATGCGCTGCTGGCGCACTTCATGGCGCAGCCGCCGCTGGACTTTGCCGTGGAGCTGTCGCCGCAGGGCATGCCGACCTTCGCCGCGCCGTTCGATCTGCTGACCACCGCCGACGATGCGCTGCGCCGGCGCGTCACCGGCCTGCCGCTGTACCGTTGGTGGGGTCGCCTGCTGCGCTGGCGCACGCGCTTTGCCGGCACCACCGTGTCCGAATACGCGCCGCTGCCCGCTGCGATCACGCCGACCGCGCTGGCGCAGGGGCTGAAGGCCGCCTACGGACGCGAATGCCGGCTGCTGATCGTGAAGGACATCGCGCAGGATTCGCCGCTGCTGACTGATGTCGACAACGGCCACGCGCGCGCCTTCGCCAGCGCCTGCGCGGCGGCGGGCTACGTGCTGCTGGAAGGCCAGGCGCTGGCGTGGGTGCCGATCGACTTCGGCTCGGACGATGAGTATCTGGCGCGGCTCTCTTCGGGGCGGCGCAAGAACATCCGGCGCAAGCTGCGTTCGCGCGCCGAGCTGGAGATCGAGACGGTGCGCACCGGCGACCCGCGTTTCGCCAGCGCGGCCACGCTGGCCGAGTTCTACGCGTTGTTCGACAACGTCTACGCGCAAAGCGAGATCCACTTCGACCGTCTCAGCGCAGCGTTTTTCCAGGCGCTGCTGCAGGACGCCGACAGCGGCGGGGTGGTGTTCGTGTATCGCCACGCCGGGCAGATGATCGGCTGGAACCTCTGCTACGAATACGGCGGCAAGCTGGTCGACAAGTACGTGGGTTTTGCCTACCCGCAGGCGCGCCAGCACAACCTGTATTTCGTCAGCTGGATGCACAATCTCGACCACGCGCGGCAGCGCGGCCTCAGCCATTACGTGGCCGGCTGGACCGACCCGGAAGTGAAATCCTTCCTCGGCGCGCGGATGACTTTCACTCGCCACGCGGTGTATGCGCGCAACCCGCTGCTGCGCGCGCTGCTGCGCCGGCTCGGCGGGCATTTCGAAAGCGATCGCCAATGGCAGGCGCAGGAGTCCGCCGATGAATGAGTTGCCGCATCGCCCCGTGGTGCTGGACATCGACCGCTCGGTCGGGCCGCTGCCGGATCGGCTGGTGCTGCCGCTGGAACACTGGCAGGAGTCGATCCGCTTCGGCTGCTCGCTGGCGACCCTGCGGCGCTTCCGCACGATGCTGGACGAGCTGCTGCCGGCGCAGTACGGCACCGTGTTCACCGGCAGCGGCGACTTCCACCACCTCAGCTGGCCGCTGATCGCCAGGCTGCAACCGGGCACAAGATTCCAGGTCGTGGTGCTGGACAACCACCCCGACAACATGCGCTTTCCGTTTGGCGTGCACTGCGGCTCGTGGGTGCGCCGCGTAGCTGCGTTGCCGATGGTCAGCCACGTACATGTGCTGGGCATCACCTCGGCCGACATCGGCGGCGGCCATGCGTGGGAGAACTACCTCACCCCGCTGCTGCGCGGCCGGCTGACCTACTGGAACATCGGCGTGGACACCGGCTGGGCGCGCCGGCTCGGCCTGGGGCACGCGTTCCGCGGCTTCGACACGCCGGCGGCACTGGTCGACGCGTTCGTCGAATTGCAGCGCGCGCAGACTGCACCCAGCTACCTCAGCATCGACAAGGACGTGTTTGCAGCGGAAGTGGCGCACACCAACTGGGATCAAGGGCAGCTGCTGACCGAACATGCGCTGGCGCTGATCGCCAGCCTGCGTCACGGCCTGATCGGCAGCGACATCAACGGCGAGGTCTCGCACTACCAGTACCAGAGCTGGTGGAAGCGCCGACTCTCCGCGATGGACGAACAGCCGGCGATCGATCCCGCCCAGCTGGTCGGCTGGCAGACGCAGCAGCATGCGTTGAATCTGCAGCTGCTGGCGGCGATCGGGGCGCGGTCTCGCTGATTCAAAGCACCGCTGCCAGCACACCGCAGACCGCCTCGAAATCCTCGTCGATCAGCCACAGGCTGTTGCTGATGCTGAGGCTGCGGGCGGCGAAGTCGCGCGCGTGGGGCATTGGCTGCGGCGGCACCACGCCGGCCAGGTAGGCGTAGTCGGGCAGGGCGTGGATGAACAGCCGGCTGACGCCCAGGCCGCTCTGCCACAGCTGCGCCAGCGCGGCGTCCCGGCGCTTTTCGTCGGGCAGCAGCAGCAGGAAAAACGGCCAGGTGCCGCGGGCATCGGCGGGGTCGTCCATCACCTGGATGCCGGCGATCCGGCGCAATCGCGGCAGCCGTCGCTGCGCCTGCGCGGCGAGCTGCCCGATGAAGGCGGGCAGGCGCACGGCGGCGCGGGTGCCGACCGCCGAGCGCCAGCGGCCGACCCGATGCAGCGGCAGGGTCAGCGGGAAATCGTCGCCCACCGCGGCGACCGCATCGCCCCGGCGCAGCGCGCGACGCAGCGGCGCGCCGTAGGCCAGCCGCAGGCCGCCGGGACGATACAGGGCGGCATAGCCGAGCAGCTCGATGCTGCGCCGGCACTCCCACGCAAAGCGGCGCGGCACGTGGCGCGCCGCGGTGCGTGCGAGCTGTTCGCGCAGTTCGGGGTCGCGCGCCAGCAGCAGGCCGCCCTCGTAGATCGACAGCCCCTTGCCGGCAGCCAAGCTGAAAAATCCGACGTCGCCGAGCAGGCCCACGCTGGCCCCGGCCTGACGCGCGCCGAGCGCCTGCGCGGCGTCCTCGATCACGTACGCGCCCACGCGGCGCGCCACCGCCACGGCGTCGGCGACATCGGCCACGCGGCCGGCCAGATGGGTGGGCAGGATCGCCAGCGTGCGCTCGTCGCAGGCGACGCGCAGCGCGGCCGGGTCCATGTCGTAGTGGCCGGGGCGCAGATCGCACAGCTGCAGCTCCAGCCCGGCCTGGCGCACTGCTATGGCGACCAGCGGGCAGTTGTACGCCGGCACCACTACGCGGCGGCGCTGCGGTTGCAGCGCGCGCAGCGTGAGCAGCGCGATCAGCAGGCAGGCGCTGCCGGAGCATTCCAGCTGCAGAGCAGGCACGTCCAGCTGAGCGGCCAGTTCGCTGGCCAGCGTGGCCGGGCCCGGCCGCAGGTCGGCCAGCTGCAGCGGCAGGCCGGCGGTGGGAGGCAGCTCGTGGTGGCGCAGGGGCAGCATGGATGCAGCGTAGCGCGGGCTCAGGCCTGCGCCGAGCCGGTCTCGGCCACGTGCTCGCGACTCTCGGCCAGGCCCAGGCAGACGATGCCGGCGATGATCGCGATGGCGCCCAGCACGCGCGGCGCAGTGAGGTGCTCGTCGAACAGCCACACCGACAACAGCATCACCGACACCACTTCCAGATGCGAGGCGGCGAAGGCCGGCCCGATCGGGGCGTGCTTGAGCAGGCTCATCCAGGTGAAGAACGCGCCGATGTAGCCGATCACCGCGCCGTACACCCAGGGCTGGCCGAACACCCGCAGCACCCACGCCAGGCTGGCCGCCACCGGCAGCGCCTGGGTGCCGGCGTACTTGAAGCTGACCTGCGCCAGCGTGTCGAAGCCCATCAGCAGCAGGAAACCGAACAGATAGAAATAGCCGCGTTTCATCCGCCGAGCCCCACGATGGCCACGCCCAGGGTGACCAGCACGATGCCGGCCACGCGCAGGCGGGTGAGCTTTTCGCCGAACAGGAAGCGCCCGGCGACCATGATCGCCACGATGTTGATCGAGCCCAGCAGCACGCCCTCCGACAGCGGGATCAGCGACAGGAAGGCGATCCACACCAGAAACTCGATCGCATAGCAGCCCACCCCCAGCCACAGCCACGGCCGCGCCGCCATGTGCTTCCAGCGGGCGAGCCCGTCACCGGCGTGGGGATCGCCGGCGGCGGCCTTGAAGGCCAACTGGCCGCCGGTGTCGATCAATACGTTCAACAGCCACAGGCCGGCGACCAGGTGGGTGATGGCAGGGGCTGCCGGCATGCTCAGGCGGCGACGCGCTGGATGGTATCGGCGGCCGCGATGCTGTCGAAAAACGCCGCCGAGCGTTCGATCAGGGTGCGCCGTTCGCGGTCGATGGTGATCATGTGGTAGCTGTCCTTGAGCAGCAGCAGCTCGGCCGGCGCGCTGACTTCGCGCACCACCAGCTCGGCGTTCCTGAGACTGGCCACGTCGTCCTCGCTGGCGTGTGCGACCAGGCACGGCGCGGTCACCTGCGGCAGCTGACGGCGGACTTCGGCGGCCAGGCCGTACAGCTCGGCGAGCGAGTACCACGGGTTGCCGGGCAGCCCGGCCGCAGCGCTGTCGCCGCTGAGCATGGCGGTGCTGATCTGCGCGCGCAGGCGCTCGTCGCGGATGCCGTAGGGCGGCTGCTCCATGAAGCTGCGCCCGCGGCCGATGCCGAGCTTTTTCAGCAGCGGCAGCATGAATGCCAGCCGCGCCAGCCGCGGGATGCTCCAGCCGTCGTAGCGGAAGGTGGCGCCATACACGCCCACGCCGGCGATCTGCTGCGGCCGGTCCGCGGCCAGCTTCAGCGCCAGCAGCGCGCCCATCGACAGGCCACCGACGAACAGGTGATCGACCTTGTGCAAAAGTTCATCGGCCGCCTGCTCGACGCTGGCATACCAGTCGCGCCAGCCGGTGGCGAGCAGATCCTCGACATTGCCGCAGTGGCCGGCCAGCTGCATGCCATGCACGGTGAAACCGGCGCGGTTCAGGCCCTTGCCGAGCAGGCGCATTTCCATCGGCGTGCCGGTGAGGCCGTGGATCAGCAGCACGCCGCTGCGTCCACCCTCGAAGAAAAAATCGGTCTGCTGAATCACGCCGTAGCCCTGTGCAGGAGGAGCCGCCACGGCGGCTCACATTGCCGGAAAGCGTGGCAGGGCGCGGTTTCCTCAGTCTTTCGGGGGGGCGCTGGCGTCGAAGCGCACCACCACGCGCTGGCCGATGCGCAGGTGCTGCGGCTGGTCGAAGGCCAGCACGCATTCCACCGTGCGCGCGTTGGCGCGGACCTGCGGATCGTTATCCAGCGTGGCCGGCCCGTAGATCGCGCCGATGCGCAGCACATGTGCGCTCCAGTGCGCCGACTGGTTGTCGCTGTTGGCCACCACCTCGGCGTGCATGCCCGGATGGATCACGCCGACAAAACTCTCGTTGAGTTCGGCGCGAACGATGCGCGGCTTGTCCGGCAGCAGGGTGAACAGCGGACCGGAGCTGGGCGAAACGCTGGCACCGGGCTGCGCCATCACGTGCACGACCTCGGCGTCGAACGGCGCCAGCAGACTGCGCTGCTTCAACTCGTAGCGCGCTTCGGCCAGTTTCTGGGTGGCCATGCTGATGGCGGCGCGGCCAGCGGCTTCCTCGGCGTCGAGCTGCGCCGCCAGTTCACGCGCATCGTCGGCGCTCTGGCCATCGCCGGCGCCGGCGGCCACCGCGGCCTGCAGCCGCTGGGCACGCTGCCTGGCGGCGACCTGCTTGATCGCGACCAGCTCCAGCTGTGCCTGCGACTGCTGCAGCGCGGCCTGGGCCGCACCGACGGCCAGCCTGGCCGGCTCGGGGTCGAGCATGGCCAGCAGCTGACCCTGCTTGACGCGGTCGCCCTCGTGCACGGTGACCTTGCTCAGCGTGCCTTCGCGCGGCATCGACAGCGACAGCAGGCCGCCTTCGATGTCGACCTTGCCACGCGCCACCGCGGCGTAGGCCGGGCTGGGCACGGTCGCCGCGGCGGGCGTCGTCGCTGGCTGCTTCGAGCAGCCTGCCAGCAGCCACGCCGTCGTCAGGGCGATGCAGCCGAGCCGCAGCGAGCGCGTCGTCAGCGTGGCCCGCGTCGGCGATGACCGATGCGCTGCGGGCGCTTGCATGAGGGGCGGCTTCATGAGGGGATTTCCTTGCTGTCGATGATCGGCGCATGGTTGCGCCGGTCGCTGAGGATGCGGCCGTCTTCCATCGCCAGCACGCGGTCGGCGTGAATGACGAGGCGGGGATCGTGGCTCACGCACAGCACGGTGGTGCCATGCGTGTGGGCGATGCGGTGCAGGATGTCGATGATCATTTGCCCGTTGGCGGCGTCCAGCGCGCTGGTCGGCTCGTCGGCGAACAGCAGCTCCGGCTCCTTCGCCAGCGCGCGGGCGATCGCCACGCGCTGCTTCTCGCCACCGGACAACTCGGACGGCCGCAGCTTCATGCGATGGGCCAGACCGACTTCTTCCAGTGAGCGACGCGCGCGCGCGCGCGCCTCGTCGCGCGACATGCCCATATGGCTCAGCGGCAACTCGACCTGCTCGAACGCGTTCAGCGCGGGAAACAGGTTGAAGCCCTGGAACACGAAGCCGGTGTGCTGCAGGCGGAAGCGTTCCAGCGCGCGCAGGTCGAGCTGGCCCAGCTCGCTGCCGAGCGCCAGCACGCGCCCGCTGTCGATCTTCTGCAGCCCGCTGAGCACCGCCAGCAGGGTGCTCTTGCCGCAGCCGGAGGGGCCGGAGATCAGCGTCAGCTCGGCGGCATTGATGCTGAGCGAGAGCCCGGCCAGCACCTGCGTGCGCTGCCGGCCGGAGACGAAGGCCTTGCATACGGCCTCGGCGCGCAGGGCGGGTTGGACGGTGGATTCGATGGCGCTGGCAGTCGGCATCCCGGTTATCTCAGCAGCGTGGCAGGATCGGCGCGGCGCAGGCTGCGCATGGCGGCCAGCCCGGATACGGCGGCCAGCCCCATCACCAGCGCAATGCAGGCCAGCGCCGCCGGCAGGTTCAGCACCACCGGCACGTTCTGGCTGCGCGCGAGCAACAGCAGCACGATGCCGAGCAGACCGGCGCCGAGCAGTCCCAGTGCGCCTACCCAGAAGGCCTGTTCCAGCACCACCCGGCGCAGCGCCGCCACGCCCACGCCCAGCGCGTTGAGCGTGGCGTACTCCAGCACCGAGCCGTTCACCGCGGCAATCAGGGTCTGGCTGGTGATCACCGCACCGACCAGAAACACAATGCCGGCCAGAAACAGCACACCGGCGCCCGCGCCGGTATCGAACATCCAGTAGCGCACGGAGCGGCTGGCAAAATCGCTGGCACTCCATGTGGTGTACGGGCCGAACGCAGTGTCGCCGCGCAGGCGTGCGGCAACCGCGTCGGCCTGGGCCGGATCGCGCAGCTTGGCCACCAGGTAGGTGGGGCCGTTGTCGGTGGGATCGTTGTCGATCCGCCGCGCGGTTTCCAGCGAGCACAGCACGTTGACGCCGCCGAGCGCGCGCAGCCCCTTGCTGATGCCGACCACCCGCACCGCATGACCGTTGATGGTGGCGCGCTGGCCGAGGCTGACGCCCAGCTGTTGCAGGTCGGAGCGGTCCACGATGATCGCATCGGGCTCGGCCAGCCGTTGGCGCAAGTCCGGTGGCAGCGCCTTGGAAAACATCAGGCCGTTCGCGCTCGGGTCGATGCCGGAGACGAACACCGACAGGCCGCCGGTTTCGCGCGGGCCGCGCCAGTCGCCGTCGACCCACAGGTATTGCTCCACGCGCTCGACCGCGGGATCCATCAGGATGCGCGACGCCACGTCGGCGTCGATCGAGCGGCCCTGACCCACGCTCTGGGTGCCGGGGTAGCCGACCCACACGTCGGCCGACGAGCCGGTGATGTACAGGCTGGTGCTACCGAAGATGCCCAGCACCAGCGCGATCTGCAGCAGCTGCAGCAGCCCGGCGAAACCCACCGCCAGCATCGCCGGCAGAAAGCGCCGCCATTCGTAGATCAGCGTCTTGCGCGCCAGGGCCACCATCAGCGCTGCGTCCCGGCGGCCGGCACCGTGGCCGCTGCGGGGGTGGATGCGGCGGCCGCTGGCGGCGCTTCGTTCGCTGGCAGCGGCGCGCCGCCCAGTGCCTTGAACAGCGCCACGTAGGCCAGGCTGTGGGCGGCGCGGGCGTCGGCCAGTTCGATCGCAGCCTGGTCGGCGGCGAGCTGGCTCTGCACGCGATCCAGCGGGCTGCTCAGGCGCAGGTCGACGCGGGTCTGCACGGCGCGATCGGAGCGCTGCAAGGCCTGCCAGGCGAGCCGGCTGTGCTGTTCACGCTGCTGCTGCTGATCGAGGCTGCCGAGCGCGGTTTCCACCTCGGCCACGCCGCGCAGCACGGCCTGCCGGTAGGCCAGCACGCTGGCTTTGAGCTGGTGGTCCTTGGCATGCTCGGCGGCCAGCCGCATGCCCCAGTCGAACAGCGGGATATCCAGCATGGGGCCGGCCGAAATCAGGCCGTTGGAGACGGTGCGCCTGCGGTTGTTGTTGAGATCGGTCGCCCACACCAGCGACGCGCCCAGCCCCACGCTGGGATAGAGGTTGGCATGCGCCAGCGCCAGCTCACCGGCACTGCTCAGCACGTCCGCCTCGGCGCGAGCGATTTCCGGCCGCGTGCGCAGCAGCTCGGCCGGTGTGCCGTCGAGCTGCCAGGCGCCCAGCTCGGGCGGCTTGCCGGGCTGCAGCCAGGCCGGGTCGGGATGGTTCCGGCCCAGCAGCACGGCCAGCTGCTGCGCGCTGGCATTGATCGCCTGACGCGGTGCCGCCAGCGCCGCCTCGGCCTGGGCGAACGCGGCCTGCGCCTGGTCTACCGCGGCCGGTGCGATCAGCTGCAGACGCTCGCGCACCTGCAGCAGCTGCCAGTCCTGCTGGCGGGCGTGGCTGATCTGCGCCAGCAGCTGCGCCTGCTGCTGCGCGGTGCGCAGGTCGATCCACTCGCGCACCACCTCGGCCACCAGCGAGACCTGCGCGGCGCGCAGGTCGGCGACGCTGGCATCCAGCGCGCCCTGCGATTCACGCCGGGTGCCCTCGGCGCGGCCGAACACGCCCAGTTCCCAGGTTGAGTCGAAGCCGACGTCGAAGAACGAAGCACTGGCATCCGGGTCGATCGCCTGGTTGGTGTTGAAATCGAGCTTCGGCAGGTAGCGCGCATGCGCGCGCCGCTGCATCGCGCGCACGCCGCGCAGCCGCTCGACCGCCTGCGCCACATCCAGATTGTCGGTGAGTGCGCGATCGACCAGCGCATCGAGCTGCGGATCGCCGAATGCGTGCCACCAGCCGTGCAGATCGGTGGGCTTGGCCGGATCGGAGGCGATCGCATGCTGCCACTGCGCGGGCAGTGGCGGCTTGAGCCGAGGCAGCGGTGCGGCGCAGCCCGCCAGCGTGCCGAGCAGCAGGCCGATCAGGCCGCCGCGCAGCAGATTGCCGAAGGCTGGGTTGCTCAATGGGCGAACTGACACGGTCTGCATCTTTCCAGGGCGATGACCCGGCGTTGCGACGCCAGGTGGGTATGGGTGACGGTCATCGCGGAGCGCGGCCACGGCGGGATCGTCGGTTATTGTGGGGAGAACGGACGCAGACGCAAGACTTCATCCGTGCAAGCGTACATGCAGCGTGTGCGACTGTCGTGACGGAATGCCTCATGTGGTTCGCGTCGCGGCGGGCGGTGCCGCCGGGAAGCGCACCTCCACGCACAGGCCGCGCACTTCGCCGAGCTGGTGGATCACCTCGGCGTGATGCCGTTCGGCGATCCGCTGCACGATCGCCAGCCCCAGCCCGCTGCCGTCCTCGCTGCTGCCGGGGGCGCGGAAAAAGCGTTCGCTCAGACGCGGCAGCAGGGCGGGCGGCACGCCCGGACCGTCGTCTTCCACGCTGAGGCTGACGCCGCCATTGACGTGCGGCTGCAGGGTGACGGTGACGCTGCTGCCGCGGCCGGCGTAGCGGATGCTGTTGTCGATCAGGTTGTCCAGCAGATCGTGCACGCAGGCAGCGTCGCCGATGATGTACAGCGGCTGCTGCGGCCCCTGGTAGCCGAGATCCACGCCGGCGACCAGCGCCTCATGCACGCGCAGCGAAACCGCCTCCGGAATCAGCCGGCTCAGATCCAGCAGGCTGCGATCCACCGCATCCACAGGCGCGGCCTGGGCGCGGGTCAGCGCCAGCAGCTGCGACGACGTGCGCGCTGCGCGCTGGGTCAGCCGGTGGATGTGCGCCAGCGCGTCGGCCACCGTCTCCGGGCGCGGATCGGCCAGCGCCCGCTCGACGTGCAGGCTCAGCCCCGCCAGCGGCGTGCGCAGCTGGTGCGCGGCGTCGGCGATGAAGCGGTCGTGCAGCGCCAGCATGCTGCGCAGGCGACCGAACAGGGCGTCGATGGTGCGCGTCAGCGGCAGGATTTCCTGCGGCACGTCGTCGCGCCCGATCGGCGTCAGCTCGTGCGAGCGGGCGGCGAGCCGGGCGGTCAGCGGATCGAGCACGCGCAGCCCGTGATTGACCCCGAACCACACCAGCGACAGCACGCAGATCAGCAACAAGGTCTGCATCACCGTGGCCAGCAGCAGGATCTCGCGCGCCTGCTGATGACGGTCGCGCAGGGTTTCAGCCACCGTGATGGTGAGGCTGTCGCCAGGACCGCGATGCGCCAGCGTGTGAATGGTGGCCGCGCGCAGGACGTGTTTGCCCAGCTGGGTGTCGAACAGCATCGGCGCCGCATCCAGCGGTGGAGCATGCGCCGGCTGTGGCAGCTGCGGGTTGCCCGCGAGCAGGCCGCGCTGACTGCTGCGCACGCTGAAATAGCTGTGCCCGACCGGGTCGTATTCGAGCAGGAAGCGTGCCTGCGGCGACAGTTCGCTGCCCAGCTGCGCGTTGCCCAGCATCTTCGCCAGGGTCAGCGCATCGTCGCTGAGATCGCGGTCGTGCACGCGGTTGGCGTAGCTCAGTGCCACGCCGTAGGTCAGTCCTGCATCCAGCACCAGCAGCGCGGCCATCGGAATCAGCAGAAACAGCAGCAGCCGCCGGCGCAGGCTGGGGCGCAGGCCGCTCATGCCGGATCGCCAGTGGAATCCTCGGCGGCGGGTTCGGCTTCTTCCAGCAGGTAGCCCAGGCCGCGGATCGTGCGCACGCCGGTGCCGCTGCCGTGCAGCTTGCGGCGCAGTCGGTGGATCGCGATGTCCAGCCCGTTGTCGGTCAATTCCTGATCCCAGTCGCAGAGTGCCTCGATCAGCTGCGCCCGACTGGTGACCCGGTCGGCGCGCAGCGCAAGCGCCTCCAACAGACCGAATTCACGGGCGGTGAGTTCCAGCGGCGTCTGCTCGATCCACACGCGGTGGCCGGGAAGATCCAGCCGCAACCGGCCCAGCTGCATCTCCGGCATGCCCTGGCTGTTCGCCCGCCGCAGCAGCGCGCGCACGCGCGCCTCGAATTCGGACAGCGCAAACGGCTTCACCAGATAATCGTCGGCGCCCAGGTCGAGCACGCGCACGCGCTCGGGCAGGCCATCGCGGGCGGTCACCACCAGCACCGGTAGGCTGCCGCCGCGGCCGCGCAGGCGCCGCAGCACCTCGCTGCCGTCCAGCCCAGGCAGGCCCAGATCCAGCACCAGCAGGTCGTAATTGTTATCGTGCAGGGCGCTGTCGGCCTGGTTGCCGCTGGCCACATGGTCCACCGCATGGCCGCCATGGCGCAGCGACGCACAGATGCCTTCGGCGATGGAAGGATCGTCCTCGGCCAGCAGGATGCGCATGGGGTTTCCGGTCGACGGTGGCAGGGCCGCAGTTTAGCGGTTCGGTGGCGGAACGCGGCCTGATCGGAGCCGGTCCGCGTCCGCCCGGCCTCTCAGGCCCAGGCCTGCCGGCGCTCGCGATGCGGCGGGTAGTAGGCAAACACGTGGTTGTGGCTGCCGTAGAAATCCATGTCCTCGATATGCTCGCCACCCAACCGCTCGGCGACCCGGTCGGACGCCTCGTTGCCGATCCGCACCAGGCTGATCACGCGCGGCGCGTGCAGCTCGCCCCAGGCGAAATCGAGTACTGCGGCGCCCGCTTCGGTGGCGTAGCCGTGGTGCCGATGGCCGGGCTTGAGCATCCAGCCCAGCTCCAGATCCGGCCAGCCCTCGGGGTACATCAGGCCGGCGCGGCCGATGAACTCGCCGCTGGCCTTCAGCTCCAGCGCCCACATGCCGCAGCCGCGCAGCTGCCAGTGGCCGAGCAGCATCGCCAGCGAGCGCCAGGCGTTGGTGCGATCCAGCGGCTGGCCATCGCCGATCCAGCGCGTGCTGTCCGCATCGGCCAGCATCGCGGCGTAGTCGTTGAAATGCTGTTCCGTCAGCGCAGTCAGGCGCAGGCGCGGTGTTTCGAGGGTGGGAATATCGGACATCACATTCAGCGGTGGGTGGTATCCAGCAGTTCGGCCAGTGCGCGGGTACTGCCGGCAAGGCTGTCGGACCAGGACAAGCCAGTGATTGTCTCACCAGTGGCCGCATCGACAAAGTCCTCGGCCTCGCCGGGCGGCAGCAGGTGGCGGTAGTCCACTGTGATTTCGGTGCCGGCAGGCAGTTCGGCCAGCGCAAACACGAAGCCCAGGTGCCACAGGCCGTTTGGCGTGAAACTGTGGTTGATGTAGCACTCGTCCGGCCAGTCAGGCGAGATGGTGTAACGGTCCTCGAACCAGCGCGCGCTGGCGTGGAACTGGGCGCGCAGCTCCGGCGACGCGCTGATGTCGGCATGGCGAAAGGTGCGCTCGATGGCGTCCGGCGCGGTGATGACGCGACCGGCGGCCACCGGTTCATCCAGAAACAGTCCCTGCCCGGCGCCCGGGATGGACGAGGCGGCAACGTGATAGCGCGGCAGGATCATGGCGAGGTGGCGGCAGTGCGACGCGCGCGAGTGTACCCCAAGCGCCCGCCACGGGTGACCGGGGCGCCTGCCGTCCGGGCGCGCGGGCGTGCCCGCGAGACGCGCTGATACAATGACGGTCTGAATTCGCTGGAGTCTGCCTATGGATACCGCCCGCCTTTCCCGTTACGTCAGCGGCCTGTGGGACGACGAGATCGTGCCGCAGCTGGTCGACTACATCCGCATCCCCAACAAGTCGCCGATGTTCGACGCCCAGTGGGTCGAGCACGGCTACATGGATGCCGCCGTCGCGCTGATGGAGCGCTGGGCGCGCAGCAAGCTCGGCCAGCTGCCGGGCGCCACGCTGGAAGTGGTGCGGCTGCAGGGGCGCACGCCGCTCATCTATATCGAGGTGCCGGGCGCGGGTGACGACACCGTGATGCTGTACGGCCATCTGGACAAGCAGCCGGAAATGACCGGCTGGGCCGAGGGGCTCGGCCCGTGGACGCCGGTGCTGCGGGGCGACAAGCTCTACGGCCGCGGCGGCGCCGACGATGGCTACGCGATCTTCGGCTCGCTGGCCGCGCTGCTGGCGCTGCACGAGCAGGGCGTGCCGCACGCGCGCTGCGTGATCATGATCGAGGCCTGCGAGGAATCGGGCAGCTACGACCTGCCGTTCTACGTCGATCATCTGGCTGCGCGCATCGGTAGCCCGTCGCTGGTGGTGTGCCTGGATTCGGGCTGTGGCAATTACGATCAGCTGTGGCTGACCACCTCGCTGCGCGGCATGACCGGCGGCAACCTCACCGTGCAGGTGCTGGAGGAGGGCGTGCACTCGGGCGATGCCTCCGGCGTGGTGCCGTCGAGCTTTCGCATCCTGCGCGAACTGCTGTCGCGGCTGGAGGATCCGGCCACCGGCCAGATCCGGCCGCAGGAGCTGTACGTAGAGATCCCGCCGCAGCGGATCGAGCAGGCGAGGCACTGCGCCGCCGTGCTGGGCGACGAGGTATTCAACAAGTTTCCGTGGGTCGCGGGCATGCGGCCGGTTACCCATGACCTGACCGAGCTGGTGCTCAACCGCACCTGGCGTCCGCAGTTGGCGGTGACCGGCGTCGGCGGCCTGCCTTCACTGGACAGCGCCGGCAACGTGCTGCGCCCGCTGACCGCGGTGAAGCTGAGCCTGCGCGTACCGCCCACGCTCAACGGCGCCAAGGCCGGCGAGTTCCTCAAGCAGCTGCTGGAAAAGGACCCGCCCTACGGCGCCAGGGTCAGCTTCGCGCTGGAGAAGGACGGCAGCGGCTGGAACGCACCGCCGCTGTCGCCGTGGCTGGAGCAGGCGGTGGCCGATGCCTCCCAGCATCACTTCGGCGCCCCGGCCACCTACATGGGCGAGGGCGGCAGCATCCCGTTCATGGGCATGCTGGGGGAGAAATTCCCGCAGGCGCAGTTCCTCATCACCGGTGTGCTCGGGCCGCATTCCAACGCGCATGGGCCGAACGAGTTCCTGCACATTCCCACCGGCAAGAAGGTCACCCTGGTGGTGGCCGAGGTGGTGGCCCGGCATCACCAGCAGGGCGCCAGCGCCTGAGAGCAGCAAAGGCCGCAGTGGGCGACTGCAGTGTGGTGGGAGCGACTTCAGTGGTGGGAGCGACTTCAGTCGCGATGCTCTTGCTCTTCGGCATACATCAAAGCAAGAGCATCGCGACTGAAGTCGCTCCCACCGGATTCTTTGTCGCGATTTCAGATGTTCGAGGTTTGCATGAGCACCGACAGCACACTGCTGGCCGCCCACTGGGCGCAGGTTCGCGGGCGCGTGGATGACGCCTGCCGCGCGGCGGGGCGCGATCCGGCCGGGGTCAGCATCCTGCCGGTGAGCAAGACCTTCGGCGCCGGCGTGATCCGCGCCGCCACCGCACTGGGGCTGCGCCGCTTCGGCGAGAACAAGGTGCAGGAGATTCGCGACAAGTCGCCATTGCTGGCCGATTGTGACATCCGCTGGGTGATGATTGGCCACCTGCAGACCAACAAGGTCAAGGACGTGGCGCGGCTGGTCGACGAGGTGCAGTCGCTGGACCGGATGGAGCTGGCCGAGGCGCTGCATCGACGGCTGCAGCACGAAGGCCGCGCCATCGATGTGCTGGTGCAGGTCAAGACCTCCAGCGAGCCGAGCAAATTCGGCTTGCCGCCGGCACAGCTGCCGGCGTTGCTGAACACCCTGCGTCACTTTGACACGCTGCGCGTGCGCGGCCTGATGACGCTGGCGACCCAGTCGACCGATGCGGCCGTGGTGCGTGGCTGCTTCCGCCGCCTGCGCGAGCTGCGCGATCAGGCGGCGCAGGCGCAGGGGCATGCGCTGCCCCGGCTGTCGATGGGCATGAGCGGCGACTTCGCGCTGGCCATCGCCGAGGGCGCCACCGAGGTGCGCATCGGCAGCGCGATCTTCGGCAGCCGGGCGGCGCCGGAGACCGCCGATTCCCACGTTTGATGAACCGGATCAATCTGTTGGAAGGGAGTGTGGGGCCTGTTCCGGTTTTTTGAAACGACGGGGTTCAGTTAACCTCAATCGAACATACCGCCGGCACCTTCTTGTTAAGTTCACACCTCGGTCACGTCGTCAGCTTTGCAGGCGGCCCATCCTGTGAACCACGACGGATCCATGCCGCATGCCCATCAAGCAATTCTCTGTTCCGGCCATTTTCGTTTCCGCGCTGCTGCTGTCCGGTGCGCTGCAGGCCAAATCCGCGGTTTCCCTTGATGCGCCGCTGATTGCCAACAGCTCCCGCCAGGTGCTGAACCAGCTGCCGATTTTCAATTCTTCGCCGATGCTCGCGCAGTCCAGCAGCCCCGGCGACGCCGATGCCCTGTCTGTGCAGGGTGAGCAGCTCAGCGCCGGTCTGGACAGCGGTACAGCCACCGCGGCCGATGCTGGTCAGGCCGCCGAGCCAGCCCCTGCGGTCAGCGCCGACGGCACCGAAAACGTCACCGATCTGCGCAAGGCGCTGATCGCGCTGGCGATGAAGCTGCGCGATATCCGCTACGTGCGCGGTGGTCACAATCCCGCTACCGGCTTTGATTGCAGCGGCTTTGTCCGCTACGTATTTGCCCACGCGATCGGCATGCAGCTGCCGACCAATTCCGCTTCGCAGTTTCTGGCCGGGCTCAAGGTCAAGCGCGCCGACATGAAGCCGGGTGATCTGGTGTTCTTCCACACCCACGGCCGGCGGCGCATTTCGCATGTGGGCATTTACATTGCCGACGGCCAGTTCATCCATTCGCCCACCACCGGCAAATCCGTGCAGATATCCAGCCTCGACGAGGCCTATTGGGCCAAGCATTTCGTTGGCGCCAAGCGGCCCGAGGCGATGGCGATGGTGGCCAACAACGGCTGAGTCACGTGCTGCCGCCGCAGTTACCGCGAGCCGCCGCCAGGCGGCTTTTGCTTTGGTGCGCGCTGAACGATCGGTGGTCGTCGCGGTCTGCCGATGCACGCCGCAGCCACCGCGGTGCCGTCTGGCAGCGTCTGCCGGATGGTGCGGGCGCGGCACCCTGGTTACGCTTGCTGTCAGCCCTCCGGAACCAACCCGATGCCTTTTGATTTGCCGCCCGTCACGCGCAACCTGCTGATCGCGAATATCGTCATCTTCCTGCTGCAGCAGGTGATGGGCGATGTCATCCTGCAGTATTTCGCGCTGTGGCCGTGGGGGCCTGATCACCTGTTTCAGGCCGGCCAGGGAGTGGTCTCGATCGGCTTTCGGCCGTGGCAGCTGATCACCTACGCGTTCCTGCACGGCGGCATCCCGCACATCCTGTTCAACATGATCGCGCTGTACATGTTTGGCGGGACGATCGAGCGCACCTTCGGCGCGCGCAATTTTCTGGTGTACTACTTCGTCTGCGCCGTTACCGCCGCGGTGGCGCAGCTGCTGGTGGTGCAGTGGTTCACCCACGGCTTTTACCCCACGCTGGGCGCTTCGGGGGCGATCTTTGGTCTGCTGCTGGCGTTCGGCATGCTGTATCCGCACGAGAAGGTCATGCTGATGTTCCTGCCGCTGCCGATGCCGGCGTGGCTGTTCGTCACCGGCTATGCCGTGGTCGAGCTGGTGATGGGGGTGACCGGCACCGAGGCCGGCGTGGCGCATTTCGCCCACCTCGGCGGCATGCTCGGCGGTATCGTGCTGATCCAGTACTGGCGCGGGCGGCTGCCGCTGAAGCCGAAGCGGCGCCTGCTGCGCTGAGCGTAAACGGTGGGAGCGGCTTTGATGGGAGCGGCTCTTGTGGGAGCGGTTCTTGTGGGAGCGGCTTCAGCCGCGATGCCTTTGACTTGATGCAGCATCAGAGCAAAGGCATCGCGACTGAAGTCGCTCCCACAAAAAAAGCATCGCGCACAGGGCGCGCGCCTAACGCAGTGCGAGGAAATCCGCGCTGACCACGAAGCGCACCGCGTCCAGCCGCAGCCGCGACTGCGGCAGTGCGACCAGCAAGGCGGACCGCTCATCGCTCACCGCGGTGACTTCCGCCGCGCTGACCGCGGGATTCACCGCGCGCAGCGCCACCAGCCGCGACAGCTCCGCGTCCAGTTCGGCGCTGGCCAGCGCCAGCGCCTCGCCGATGCTCGCCTGCGCGCGGACGCTGGCCAGCGCCTCGCTGCGTTCGAGCATCGGCGGCACCAGCTTGCCGAGGAACTTGCGATAGCGCGCCACCTCGATATTGCGGTCGCCGGCCTTGCGCAGGGCGATCTCGCTGGGCGCGAAATCGGAGCGTTCGGCCAGTCGGGTGTCCAGCGTGACCACGATCGGCAGCGCCGGCAAAAACCGCTCGGCGTCGAGCCGGCGATGCGCCACGCATTCCAGCAGGTAGACGCATTGCAGCAGGGCGGTGCGCGGCGGCAGCGCGTCGTCGACCATGAACGCGGCGTTGCCCTGCTCGCCGGACAGCGCCAGATCCAGCGCGCCGGCCACCAGCGGATGATCCAGCCGCAGCAGCGGCAGCTCCTCGCGCGCCAGCGCCACGTCGCGCGCGAAGGTGACTGACTGCGGACCCTCGGCGAAGCCGGGCAGCGCATCGGTGGAGAGGTATTGCGGGTCCAGCAGCAGTACCTGGCCGCCAAGCTCCTCGGCGTGGATGCCGAATGCTTCCAGCAGGCGCTGCACGAACGCGTCGCGGCCGGGGTCCTGGTCGTCGCGGGCAAACGCCTGCTGCAATTCGTCGGCATGCAGGTCGCGGCTGGCGGCCAGCTCCAGCAGATGATCGCGGCCGGCGCGCATCAGCTCGGCCATCTGCTGATGGCTGGCGCGCGTATCGGCCAGCAGCGCGTCCAGCTCCTGGTCGCGGTTGTCGTCGCCGCGCGCGTGTTCGTCGGCCAGCCGCGCCAGCGGCTCGGCGTAGCGGCGCAGCAGCTCGCGGCCATCGGCCGGGCTGCTGCGAAACGCATCGACGCCTTCGTCGTACCAGCGCGCCAGCACGTGCTGGGCGCTGTCGGCCACGGCAAGGATATGGATGTGGATGTCGTGTCGCTGGCCGATGCGGTCGAGCCGGCCGATCCGCTGTTCGAGCAGGTCCGGATCGAGCGGCAGATCCCACAGCACCAGCCGGTGCGCGAACTGGAAGTTGCGGCCTTCCGAACCGATCTCCGAGCACAGCAGCAGGCGCGCGCCGTCGGGCTGGGCGAAAAACGCCGCGTTGCGGTCGCGCTGGATGATGCCCAGGCCCTCGTGGAAGCGTGCCACGCCCACACCGCTGCGCGTGCGCAGGGCGTCCTCCAGCGCCAGCACCTTGGCCTGGCTGCGGCAGATCAGCAGGAATTTGTCCTGCGGGTGCTGGTCGAGCAGGTGGATCAGCAGCTCGATGCGCGGGTCGCTGGCGTAGTCCACCTCGACCAGCGCCGGCGGCTGCTGGATGTCGGCGTGGAACTCGGCCAGCAGCGATTGGCGCGCACCTTCGTCCAGCGCGTCGGCCGGCAGCAGATGCCATTCGGGTACGCGCCGGGGAAAGCCGCCGATGCTGGCGCGCCGGTTGCGGAACATGGCGCGGCCAGTGCCGTGGCGGTCGATCAGGGCCGCCAGCAGTGCACGCGCGTTGGCCGGTGCGCTGGTGTCGGTCAGCCGCGCGGTGAGCGTCGCGTCGCCGTGAAACGCCTCGGCGAGCGCCTCGCGATCGGCCGCGCCGAGCGGTTCGCCGTCGAGCAGCTTGTCGGCGATTTTCGACAGCGCCTGATAGGCGTCGGCCTCGGCCAGATAGCCATCCAGATCATGATAGCGCTGCGGGTCGAGCAGGCGCAGGCGGGCGAAGTGGCCGCTGCGGCCAAGCTGCTCAGGCGTGGCGGTAAGCAGGATCACGCCGGGGATCGCCGCCGCCAGCTGCGCCACCATCGCATAGCGCGGGCTGGCCGCTTCCGGCGACCAGGCCAGGTGGTGCGCCTCGTCGACCACCAGCAAGTCCCACGGCGCCGCCAGCAGCTGCGCGGCGTACTTTGGCGAGCTTTCCAGAAAGCCGAAGTCGGCGATCACCAACTGCTCGTCCTCGAACGGATTGCCGGCGTTGCCGGAGGACTGCATTACCTGGTCAGGCTCGGCGTTACTTTGGTTCAGCGCCTCGCAGCGCTCTTCGTCATAGATCGCAAAGCTGAGGTTGAAGCGGCGCAGCAGCTCGACGAACCACTGATACACCAGCGTGTCGGGCAGCAGCAGCAGCACGCGCGAGGCGCGGCCGGTGGCGAGCTGGCGGGCGATGATCATGCCCGCCTCGATGGTCTTGCCCAGTCCCACCTCGTCGGCCAGCAGCACCCGCGGCGGCCGTCGCGCCGCCGCGATGCCGGCCACCCGGAGCTGGTGTGGTACCAGCCCGATGCGCGCCGCACCGAGCCCCCATGCCGGCGAGCGACGCGCCCTGGCGCGTCGCTGCAGGCCTTCCAGTCGCAGCTCGAACTGCGCCACCGGGTCGGTGCGGCCGCCGATCAGGCGATCGTCGGCCTGGCTGACGCTCTGCTCGTCGTCGAGCTGACCTTCCTCCAGCTCGCGGCCCTCGCCGCGATAGATCAGCAGGCCGTCGCGAATCTCCACTCGCTCCACCAGAAACGCGAGGCCCTTGCCGGCCACCCGCTGCCCGGCACGAAACTCGGCGCGCAGCAGCGGCGCCGAGTCGATCGCGTAGGGGCGCAGCACGCCGGCCTTGGCAAACAACACCTGCACCCCGCGCCCTTCGACACGCAGCACGGTGCCCAGGCCCAGCTCGGGTTCGGCAGAGGAGATCCAGCGTTGACCAGGTACGAACATTGCGCCGCCGCGTGACTACAGGGGCGGCAATTATCCGCCTCGCAGGCACGCGGTGGGAACAGCCATGCAGCTTCCTGATGGGTGCTGACGTACAGCTACGAAAAGCCCCTCTCCCGTCGGGAGAGGGGTTCAGCTCACTGCTGCCAGCATGTCGAGGTCTGGTCGACGCCACCACTATCTTTCGCTTGACGTACATTTGCGCTGGTCAGAGAGATATGCCAGCACTGGGTATCGTTCATCTGCGGCGAGCCGGCAGCCGGGGTCGCATCGAGGGTGTAGGAGGTGGCTCCCGCGCCGGTGCTGGCGGGGGTCGGAAAAGTCAGCGTCACGTCGTAGTTCTTTTTTGGCGAGAGATTGGGCGCGGTGGTACTCAGGCTGCCGCAGCCGCTGCTTGGCACAGTGACCTTGCTGTAGTCGAAGGTCTGCGCGTAGCAGCGCTCCAGGATGCCCTGATCCATGGTCAGCGCCGCCAGCGCATCCGAGCGGCGGCCCTTCATCACGTACTTGAGATAACTGGGCACTGCGATGGCGGCAAGGATCGCGATGATCACCACCACGATCATCAGTTCAATCAGGGTGAAGCCGGTGGATAGCTGTCGGGGGTGCTTGGTCTGCATGATCCGCTGCCTGTCAGGGGTGTGTTGCATGCGGGGCATCGGCATGGGTCATGAGCACCGTGTGGCCATCGCTGGACAGATAGAACGTCACCTTCTGCCCGGGTTGCAAGGTTCCGGCCGCGCCCGCGGATCGGGTGTGGGTGGTTATCGTGTAGGTGTGGCCGTTCATCGCGACCTGGGTATCGGTGCCGCGCGGGCTGACTCCCGCCACGGTGCCGGTCACACTGGGGGCCACCGCGCTGGCGATCGCACCGGTGCAGATAGCAAGCGTTGCAAGCAGCACTGAACAGCTTACGAGTTTCATGGTCTGATTCCTCATTGCACTTGCCACCAGCCGACGCGGCCGGATTGATTGCCAATGGTGGGCACGACCTTCAGGCCGGTTGCGGTACTGATGATCTGCACATTGGTGCCGGCACTGCTCTTGACGGTAGTCGGTGCCGAGCTGTAGCCGTTGCCGATGAATACGCCGGTCGGGTTCTTGCCGCTTACCGTTCCACTACCGATGTTTATGCCGCCACTCAAGCCGATGGCGGGTTGGGCGAACGGACCGCCGCTGTCGTATTTGACATTCATCAGGTACGACGCGCCACCAACGGCACAGGCCGAACTGGACAGTGCATTGGTGGTGAACACCACGCCGCCGTTTTGCACTTGGGGATTGGTGACCGAACGCGCGGACTCCTGCGTGCTGTTGAGTGCGGTCAGATCGAAATACCAGCCCTCCTGGGTCGCCAGGGCCGGCGAGGTGAACGCGGCATAGGTGAGGTTGACCGGGTTGTTGGTCGACTGCACTACCGGTACCGATCCGCTGGTGTCGATCGAAATCGTCTGACTCTGCAGGTTGGCGCGCGTATACGGTGGTGCCGGGATCGGCGTGGTGTAACTTGCCAGGTCAAGCGTGTTGTCCCACACGCCGTAGAAAGTCTGGGGCTGGGTATTGGTGAGATCGCTCGCGGTCAGCAGCTGGCCGGTGCCGAAAAATGCCATCAAACCCAGGGCCACCGGGAAATTCGGATTCGGTGTCAGCGCTGGCGCGGTGGTGATCGGCTGCGGGTTGCCGCTGCCATCGCGCGCCTGGAACAGCAGCGTGGCTGTCCATTTGATGGGGTTCGAGCTGCTCATGTCGATCGCCCACAGGTTGCCCTGCAGGTCGCCGGCGTAGGCCATGTCCTCGGGTATGCCGAGTACGCCGCTGGAGTTGGCCGCCGTGATGCTGGAAAGCCCGTTCGGTGTGGTGGCGTTGCAGGCCGACGGCACCACCTTGCAAAGGTCGATCTTGCGCAGCAGTGTCCCGTTGGAGGCATCCACGGCATAGAAAATCGCATCGCCGGTGCTGCTGTTGTAGCCATTGCCGAACAGCACTGCAAACCCATTTGTCTTGGTGCCGCTGGCGGCATCCGTCACGGTGACCGCGTTGGAACGCACGATGGCCGGAGTGCTGAAGCTCAACCCCATGTCGGCATCGGTGAACTCCCATTTCACTGCGCTGGCAATGCTCGCGTCACTGGTGAACCCGCTCGGATTGGTGACATCCAGCGCATAGATGCTCTTGCCGCCAGCATTCTCACCGCCCACCAGCAGAGTGTGCCAGTAGCCGTCGGCGAGCAGCACGTCGCGTGTCTGTGGTGAGCCATCCACGAAGAACCGGTGATTCTGGTTGTACAGCGGGTTGGTGAGCTTGGGCAGGTTGGCGAACACGCCGTTCGGGATGAAAGCCATCGTCTCGTTGCCGCTGGTGGCATCTACACCATGCAGCATGCCGTCATTGGCACCGAAGTAGATCATCGGCGTGCGTGAGCTGTAGGTGGTGACAAAGGCGTCGTACGATGCATCCGGATAGGACGCCGCGGGCACACTGACATAGGTGGGGGAGCTGTCGGCCACGTCGCCGAGCAGATGCGCACGATTGCGGTAGATGCCATTGGTCTGGCTTTGCTCCAGCGCATGGCTGCCGCGCAAATAGTTCAGCCGGTTGGGGCCGGTATCGGTGGCGCCGGTGGGCGACACCGCCAGTTGCGTCTGCAGGGTGGACGAAAGGTTGGCCCACTGGAAGGGCACGCCTGTCGGCGTGGAGGCATACGGGTCCCAGGTGGCAATGTGGCGGCTGCCCCAGCCGTTGCTGTCGAGTTGTGCCTGAGCACTCCAGGTGGGAGTGCTGGCGATAATCGCCGTGGTCGGGTCGATCGCGTATTCGGACAGATCCCCGCTCCAGTCAACGGAGCTGAAGGTGGCCTGGTAGACCTGCGCGCCGGTATTCAAGCTGGTCGAGTTGGCGGCAGCCGAGCTGGTGGAGATGTTCTTGGCCAGCACTTGCGTCAGCACTTGGCCCAGTGCGTTGACCAGTGCCGTCGGGCTGGTGGCAGGGAGGTAGTCGCTGCCGGTGGCACCGGCCACCGCCATGGCGTGCAGCGCCTTGGCGGCCTCGGGATTCTGGGTGGGGTCGACGCCTGCACCCAGGCCAATCACGTAGGTTTCCACGCCGGCGGTTTTCAGTGCGTTGATCTTGGCGATGGTATCGATCATCGCCTGATCGTTGTTGGTGGTTGAGTTGGCGGGAGCCAGCGAGCCGTCAGGGTTATACGCGGCGCTTACGCCGAAACCGTTGGGCGTAGGTGCCGCGCTGGCGCTGCCCAGCGGTGGCCAGGCGCCACCACTCAAATCCTGGGTGGGCAGCCCGTCGGTGATCAGCACCACGTATTGCTTGGTGGCGCAGCCGGAAGTGGTGGCAGCGGGTTTGACCTTTTGCAATTCGACCGCAGCCCCCGCCAGCAGCGCGGGTAGCGCCGACTGTCCACCCAGGGATTTGATTTCCTTGGTGCCTGAATTGTTGGTTTCCGGAGCCAGGTAGGGGGTGAATTTCGCTATCGCTGCTGCGATCGTCGATGAGTTCGGCGCGGTGGCAGGCGGCACGATGGCCGAAGTCATGCCCACCACCGTGGTGCCCGTGGTGGATGAAGTGCTTGCGCCGTAGCCGAAGCCGCGCTGGGAGTACATCACCTGGGGCGAGAACGGTATGTAGCCGGCATTGGTTGGGTAAGTGCCCCATCCGCCGATGTTCGGCGAGGTACTGGAATAGCTGGACAGAATGTTCGCCAGGTTGCTGTTGTACTGGCCAAGGGTATAAGCGGTATACGGGTTGGCCGGCGAGGGTCCGTTGTAGGAAACGAAGATGCCGGGAAAGCCGCCGCCCGTATAGAGCACGTCGTTAATGTTCGGATCGTCGCTGGAAGCTTGGATAAGCATGTAGCTGTATGCACTGATATCAACTGAATAGAGGCCGCTGTTGTTGATGTCATCGCAATTGCTGTTTACCAGCGAGGAAGCAATTGAGTAGTTGAAGCAGGGATTGCTGACGTAGGGCGTTCCGGCAACCGGCGCGGTATTGGTGAACGTGAAGCCGCCGTTGGGCGACATGTAGTACACCCATGTCTGGTAAAGCGAAATGCCCGACGTGGTCCGGTAGTCCATCAGCGCAAAGTCGGCAGACTGCATGTACTGATTGAGGATCGCGGCGATGCCAGCCTTGGCGACATTCAATCGACTGGGGCCGTTGTCATACAAGGTGCCGCCGGAACTGACCGTGTAGGGTGCGACGCCCACGGCAGCCGGGGTTTTCGGCGGGGTGAATCCAGTCGGGATCGTGTAGTTGGTCGGCGAGCTGGAATTGCTGAGCGAGGACAGCGAACTGCCCAGCGAACCCGAGCCGGTCATGATGGCGCCGGACAGGATGCCGTCCATCGACTCGGAGTTGCCGACCGCCAGCAGGATCTGCGGATGGTTGGCGACCACCGTGGTCAGTGGTACCTGCGAGATCGGCTGCGTCACCGGACCGGCGAGTGCCACGCCTGAATGCAGGTTCGCCAGACCGATCAGCAACACGGCGGCGGCGGTGCCAAGGATTGACGACAGCGGTCGTGAGGCGGATGGCGTGAGCTTGTTCATGGATGGCTGCCTGTGGTTCGTGGTCACAGTTTGTAGAGGGTCTGCAGCATCACGCTGCCCTGTCCGCCCTGGCCGATGACGCGAGCGGTGATACGGTAGGCCTTCTGCGTGCTGCCGCCGGGGCTGACCACGGCGGGCAGCTCCTCAATCATGTATTGGCGAACAGTGGTGCGGTCGGTGATGGCATTGATCTTGTTCACAGGGATGGCACTCGCCCAGCCGGCCGCGGTTTGCCACGGCAACTTTATGAGAGGGCTGTAGTTGGAAGCGCGGAAGAAATACAGGCCGCCTGCATTGGCACGGTACTGGGCTTCGCTGTAGGCGCCTGCGAGAATTTTGCCAGTAGCCGTCTGCAGAACCGCCTCGGCCACCTGCAACGACATCGCCGCATTGGCGCTGTTGCCGGCCATGCGGGTCTGCGTGCTGATCTGTTCCACGATGACCACCGAAGCCACTGAAAGTATCAGCAGCATGATCAGCACGGTGGGCAGCACGATGCCGCGGGTTCGTGTTTGCATGCGGGTGCGGCGAGTGAAGGACAGGTTCATAGCGTTGTGTTCCGTGTGTTCACGGTCATGTAATAGGTGTGCCGCAGCCGCGAGTCCATCGGTACGGTCAGCGCCGTGTTGAACAGCTTGAAGGCGGTCTGGTTGGTGGCGGCAGTACTCGATGCCTGGTTGCCCTCGATCAGAAAGCCCAGTCGCACGCTGGTCACGGCGCCCCAGTTGGTCACTGCGCCGGCATTGACGTATTGCGTGGTCTGGCCATTCACGCCGATGCCGTAAAGCACCTGCATGTTGATGACCCCGGGTACGATTGCGCTGATTGCCCACTTGGCGTTCGCTGCGCTGCCTCCCGAAGGCATCGTCATTACCCCTTGGAACAGCGCACTCTGGCCGGCAGTTGTTGTGGCCACGAAGAACGCGGTTTGCTGGATCTGGATCACCTGCGAGCCGGACGGATACACCGGCGTGCCGTTGGGTCCCAGGGTGTAGGCAAGATTGTTGCTCGCAGCCGGATTGATCTCGAAGATCGAGCTTTTGCCGCAATCAGACAGGGCCACCATCTGCCGCGTATTGGTAATTCCGCTGGAGTCGTTCACCTTGATCAGCCCCGCCCCGAAACTCATCATTCCAACCGGCGAGGCGCCAGGCGGTGCGCCGATAAGTACCAGCACGTCGCTGCCTTGCTCCACGCCGCCTGCGGTCAGGAACGAGGCGTCGAGTGTCGGTGTCCAGTCGCCCACCGCAGTGTCGTTGGCTGCGCCATCGACAATCGTGGCCGGCATGCTGGATGCTTCGAAACCCTTGACGGCGCTGCTGGTGTCGAACGTCAGTGGGGTGTTGCGCGAGGCGACATAGGTCACCACGCCGTTGCCGATGGTGCCGCAGCCAGTGAAGCCGGCGCCTCGTACTACGGGTGTGATGATGGCCGACAGCGCATTGTCGGCATCCTGGATCAGCGCCTGCGAGGTGGAGTTCTGGTACGCCTGTCGTTGCGCCAGGAAAATCACCAGCACGCCGGCCAGCACCAGCAGGCCCAGCCCCATGGCAATCATCAGTTCGATAAGTCCGAAACCTGCAGTGCGGGATTTCATAGTTGGGTGATCACGCTGAATGTGACGGGGGTGGCGGCCGTTGCGGGGTTGTTGAAGGTTGCCTGCGCCGGCTGGTCGCTCCACTGCACGGTGATCGTCACCTGTGCCCTTGTGTTGGTTGCCGGATCGGGCACGACGCTGATCGAGCCGAGGCCGCCGGGCAGATCGTTTTTCAACGCCGTCTGCCATTGCCATACGTCATAGGCCGCCATGTTCGCCGGCGTGCAGGTGGTGGCGCTGCAGTCGGGGCTCGGTGTGCCTGCAGCGGGCGGGGTGAGCGCGACGATATAGGGGTTGCTGGAGTTGGGCGTCGATGCCGCCTTGAAATTGGAGCGCATGCGATCGGCCATGTCGTAGGTCGTCTGCACCGCCTGCTGCTTGAGGTAGTTGGATGTCGCGCTGTGCATGGCGGTAACGAGCGTTGCGGCAATGCCCAGCAGCCCCAGTGACATCACCAGCATCGCGATCATGACTTCGATCAGGGTGAAACCGCGGATCGTCTGTTTCATGGTCATGGATTCCCGGATCACGGACATACCAGTGCGCTGCCATCAGGTGCCTTGCCAGGTTTGGCGGAGGACTGGACATAGCCGGCCCGATTGATCTCTACCGCGCGCGCCGAAGCGGCACCGCGCGAATCGCATACCTTGAGGAGCTCGATGCCGCCGGCAAGCGCCGGGACGAAAGTTACCAGGCCGTTGCCGGTGAACTGCAATCCGCTACTGCCGTTGACGGCGGTGAGTGCGGGTACGCTGGAGGTGGCTTGCAGCACATGGGTGGTCAGCACCACCGACGCGGCGGACGGCTGCGCCTGCACCACTTCCCAGCCAGTAGCCCAGCTGCCGCCGGTGCAGCTGATGCCGGGGGTGCCTGCACACAGGGTGGTGTTCTGATCGAGGTTCAACGCCTGGTTTCGGGCGTAGTGCAGTGAGGCGACCAGCGCATCCACCACCGAGTCACGCCGCACGTTGAGCATGAAGGTGCGATAGCTGGGAATGGCGATCGCCGCCAGCACGCCGGCCACGGCAAGCGTGACCATCAGCTCGATCAGCGTGAATCCGGTGGTCGGCCCGCGCTGCGCACGTAGCGGGTTCACCCTGTCGCGCGCGCGTATCTCGTTCATGAATTTGCACCCCCCTGTCGGGTGCCGAGCAGCAAGTTGTTGCCGGTCGAGCAATGGCGGATTTTTGTGATTTCCCTAGCACTCTTGTCGCGCATTGACAATGAGTTTGTATGAAGCGTCGAATGCCTGAAGTGCCCTTGTGCAGCCACAATCAGGCCAACAACATGACTGCCAGATGAATGCAAGTTATTGCGATATGATCCTGTGACAGGCTACCGCTCATCGGATTTTTGTTACCGCCGGTCACGAAAAATGGCCGGGTCGCGAGGATGGAGAGTGTTTTCTTGCGCACGCTGTTCTGCCATTCGTTCGTTGCAAGCCCGATGAACTGGCAATCGTTGTCGCCGTGCTGATTGCTGAACGTGATGGGCGATCTGTCCGGCTGCACAAGCACAGGCGCGTTGTCGATAAAAAAGCCCCCGCATGGGCATGCGGGGGCTTTGCCTGGGTGCCGCGCAGATCGCGCGGCATTCAATTGTCGCGTGTTACCAGATCTTCACCTGCTTGTCGGCGGGGCGCACCATCGCGTCACCGGCCTTGCACTGGAACGCGCTGGCAAAGGCCGGCATGTTGGACGGCGCACCCATCGCGCGCAGCGCCATCGGCGAGTGCGGATCCACGTTCAGACGCAGGATCGCCGTCTTCTCGCGCATGCTGCCGCGCCACACGCGCGCCCAGTTGAGGAAGAAGCGCTGGTCTTCGGTGTAGCCGCCGATCTTCTCCGAGGCTTCGGCCGGATCCTTCTTCATCGCGGTCTGCAGGGCGTCATAGGCGATGTTGAGGCCGCCCAGGTCGGCGATGTTCTCGCCCAGGGTCAGCTTGCCGTTGACGTGCAGGTCGGGCTTGTCCTTGATCGGCGTGTAGGCGTCGAACTGCTGCACCAGCTTGGCGGTACGCGCGTCGAACTGCTGCTTGTCCTGCTTGGTCCACCAGTTGACCTTGTTGCCGTCGCCATCGAACTGACTGCCCTGGTCGTCGAAGCCATGGCTGGACTCGTGACCGATCACCGCACCGATGCCGCCGTAATTGATGGCGTCGTCCGCCTTGGCGTCGAAGAACGGCGGCTGCAGGATCGCGGCCGGGAAGTTGATGGTGTTGGTGCTCGGGTCGTAATAGGCGTTCACCGTCTGCGGGGTCATGCCCCATTCCTTGCGGTCGGTGGGCTTGCCGATGTGGGCGATGTCGTAGTCGTAGTTGAACTTCGCCGCCGCCTGCAGGTTGGCGTAGTAGTTGTCCGGCGTGATGTTCAGGCCGCTCCAGTCACGCCACTCGCCCTTGTCCGGATAGCCGATCTTGGGCAGGAACTTGTTCCATTTCTCGATCGCCTTGGCCTTGGTGGCGGCACTCATCCAGTCGAGGTTCTCGATGCGGTTCTTCAGCGCATCGCGCACGTTGGTTACCAGCTCCTCGGCGCGCTGCTTGGCTTCCGGCGTGAATACCTTGGCCACATAGAGTTCGCCCAGGCCCATGCCCATCGCTCCGTTGACCGCGCTGAGCACCTGCTTCCAACGCGGTTTCTGCTGCGGCTGGCCGGCCAGGGTCTTGCCGTAGAAGTCGAACTTGTTGGCGCGGAAGTTTTCCGACAGCGCGCTGGAGGCGTCGTCGATGGTGTGGAAGCGCAGATACGCCTGCCACTCGGATACCGGCGCGCTGGTCAACAGCTTGTTGAACTCGGCGAAGAACTTCGGCTGCGACAGCGAGAAGCCCTTGTCGATGGTGACTCCCTGCGTCTTGAAGAACTTCTGCCAGCTGAAGTTCGGCGTGACCTTGTCGGCGGCCGCGACGCTGACGAAGTGGTACTGGTTGTCCAGGTTGCGCATTTCGGTGGGCGCCAGCGAGGCGGCGGCCAGGGCGGTTTCGAACTTCATCACCGCGGCGGCCTGGGTCTTGGCATCGGCGGCGGACACGCCGGTCAGCTCCAGCGTCCTGGCGATATAGGCGACGTAGGCGTCACGCAGGCTCTTGTATTCCGGCTTGGTGTAGTAGTCCTTGGTCGGCAGGCCGAGGCCGCCTTCCATCGCATAGCCGATCTGTTTGGTGGCGTCGTGGAAGTCGGCGCCGGAGCCGAAGCCGAACACCATGCCGTCGCCCTCGGCGTAGCTCTTGTCGAGGAAGTCGACGATGCCGGCGCTGTTCTTCAGGCCGTCGATTTCGGCCAGCTTGGGTTTGATCGGGTCGAAGCCGGCCTTTTCGATGGCCGCGTCGTTCATGCCGGACTGGTACAGGTAGCCGATCTGCTGCTCGATCGAGCCGGGCTTGGCGGTGGCGGCGTTCTTGGCCGCGGCCTCGACGATGGTGTGCTGGGTGTTGAGGCTGTCCTCGGCCAGCTTGTTGAAGGCACCCCAGCTGGTCTGGTCGGCCGGGATCGGGTTGGCGGCGACCCACTTGTCGTTGACGAAGCCGTTGAAGTCCTGGCAGGCATTGATCTTCGGATCGAGCTCGCTGACGTCGAAGATGCTCTTGCCGGCATCAGCCGCGGCGGTAGCTGTGGTGGCGGCGGGTGCGGGCGCGGGCGCGGGCGCGCTGCTGGCGGTCGGGGCCGGCGCGGGCGGCGCGGCCGCCGGTTCCTGCTTGCCGCAGGCGGCGAGTGACAGCGCCAGGCTGACGGCCAGCGCCAGCGGCTTCAGATACGGCTTGCTCATGGATATCCCTCTGTGTGGTGTTGCCCTGCGGGCGGGTGCGGATGAATGACTGGCGGCTTTCGGACGGTGGTTCCGCCGGCGACCATAACTGCTCACGCTAGGCCAAACCCCACGGCCCAGACAGTGTCAAAGGTCAGGGGGACGGCGTGCGCCAAGCGGCAGCTGATGCGCCGGCTTTTACCACTTACGCGGCGAGCGACCTGACGTCTTTGATGTCGGCCGGCCGGACTTGGGAAAGGTCGTAAGCCGCCTGCAGATTGATCCAGGTTGCAGCCTTTCCGGCACCAGCCTTTTCGAGACGGATCGCTACTTGTGCGCTGATGCCCGCGCGTCCGTTGAGAATGCGCGAGAGCGTCACCCGAGCCACGCCCAGCCGCTCCGCGGCATCGGACACGCCAAGCCCCAATGGGGTGAGGACGTCTTCGAGCAGGATCGTTCCGGGATGTAAGGGGTGCTTGATCATGGAGTGTGCCTCAGTTTCAGCCTCAGTTTCAGAGCCAGGCTGTTGCGTGGCGATCAGTGCTCTGCATGAGGCCAAGCGTCACAAGGAACCCCACATAGAGGATGCGGGGTTCCGTTGCGGCAGGTTGCCGATTCAGCGCGTGCGACTTACCAGATCTTCACCTGCTTGTCGGCGGGGCGCACCATCGGGTCGCCGGGCTTGCACTGGAATGCGCTGGCAAAGGCCGGCATGTTGGACGGCGCGCCGATCGCGCGGAACTGCATCGGCGAGTGCGGATCGGCATTGAGGTAGACCATCTGCGCCTTCTCGCGGATGTCGCCGCGCCAGATGCGGGCCCAGTTCATGAAGAAGCGCTGGTCCTCGGTATAGCCGTCGATCTTCTGCGCCGCCTCGGCCGGGTCCTTCTTCAGCGCGGTCTGCAGGGCGTCGTAGGCGATGTTGAGGCCACCGAGATCGGCGATGTTCTCGCCCAGGGTCAGCCGGCCGTTGACATGCAGGTCCGGGTGGTCGGGCAGCGGCACGTAGTCGTCGAACTGCTTCACCAGCACGTCGGTGCGGGCGTCGAACTGCTTCTTGTCCTGCGGCGTCCACCAGTTGTCGAGGTTGCCGTCGCCGTCGAACTGGCTGCCCTGGTCGTCGAAGCCATGGCTGGACTCGTGCCCGATCACTGCGCCGATGCCGCCGTAGTTGATGGCGTCGTCCGCCTTGGCGTCGAAGAACGGCGGCTGCAGGATCGCGGCCGGGAAGTTGATCGTGTTGTCGGTGGGGTTGTAGTAGGCGTTCACCGTCTGCGGCGTCATGCCCCAGTCCTGCCGGTCGGTGGGCTTGCCGATCTTGGCGATGTCGTAGTCGTAGTTGAACTTCGACGCCGCCTGCAGGTTGGCGTAGTAGTTGTCCGGAGTGATGCTGAGGCCCGACCAGTCACGCCACTTTTCCGGGTAGCCGATCTTGGGCAGGAACTTGGACCACTTCTCCAGCGCCTTCTGCTTGGTCTCGGCGCTCATCCAGTCGAGGTTCTCGATGCGCTGCTTGAGCGCCTGGCGGATGTTGTGCACCAGCTCCTCGGCCCGCTGCTTGGCCTCGGGCGGGAAGTACTTGGCCACATAGAGCTCGCCCAGCGCCTCGCCCATGGCGCCGTTGACGGCGGCCAGCGCGCGCTTCCACTGCGGCTGCTGCTCGGGCTGGCCGGTGAGCGTCTTGCCGTAAAAGTCGAACGAGGCGTCCACGAACGGCTCGGACAGCGCCTTGGCGGCGCTGGAAAGGGTGTGCGCCTTGAGGTAGGCCTTCCATTCGGCCAGCGGTGCGCTGGCGATCAGCGTGTCCATCTCCTTGAAGAACTTCGGCTGCGACAGCGAGAAGCCCTTGTCGACGGTGACACCCTGGGTCTTGAAGAAAGCGTTCCAGTCGAAGTGCGGCATCACCTTGTCGGCCTCGGCCAGCGAGACGAAGTGGTACTGGTTTTCCGGCTTGCGCATTTCCACCCGCGGCACCGAGTGCTGCGCCAGGCTGGTCTCGAACTTCAGGGTCAGCTCCGCCTGCTTTTCGGCATCGGCGGCAGGGCTGCCGCTCAGCGCAAAAAGCTTGGCCAGGTACTTCACGTAGGCCGCGCGGATGTCCTTGTACGCGGGCTTCAGATAGTAGTCCGGCGTGGGCAGGCCCAGGCCGCCCTGCTCGGCGTAGGCGATCTGCATCTTGGCATCATGGAAGTCGGCGCCGGCGCCGAAGCGGAACACTGCGCCGTCACCCTTGGCGAAGGACTGGTCGAGCCAGGCGGGGATGTCCTTGTTGGACTTCAGCGCGTCGATCGAGGCCAGGGTCGGCTTGATCGGGTCGTCGCCGGCCTTGTTGCGGGCGTCCATGTCCATGCCGGAGTGGTAGAGGTAGCCGATCTGCTGCTCGATCGAGCCGGGCTTGGCGCTGGCGGCGTTCTTCTCGGCGCTGTCGACCAGCTGGTGCTGGTCCTTCAGGCTCTTTTCGCGCAGTTCGCTGAAGGAGCCCCACACGGTCTGATCGGCAGGGATCGGGTTGGCCTTGACCCACTTGGCGTTGACGAAGGTGTTGAAGTTCTGGCATGCCTCGGCGGCCGGCCCCAGCTCGCCGACATCGAACACGCTTTTCGGCGCGGCGGCGGCTGCGGTGGTAGCGGCGGCGGCAGGCGCGGCGGCGGCAGGCGCGGCGGCGGTGCTGGTTTTGGCCGGCGCCGCAGCGTCTGTGGTCGGCTCGCTTTTGCCGCAGGCGGCCAGTGACAGCGCCAGGCTGACCGCCACGGCCAGGGGTTTCAGATACGGCTTGGTCATGGATATCCCTCGATGGCTGATCGCGCCCGCCGGGCGCCGGGTAGGTGGATTGCTGGCATGCGGCCAAGCCTGTCCACGCTAGGCCAAAGGGCGCCGGGCGGTACAGTGTCAAAGGTCAGGGATGGTCGCGCTGGCCGCGGCTTCGAATCAGGGTACGGCGGCGTTGCGCGGCGACCCGTCCACCAGCGCACGCGTCGCCGGCAGCGACTCCGGCGCCACCGCGCCGCCGGAGATGATGAAGGCCATCGCCTGATCCATGGTCCAGTCGGTGGGCGTCAGCTCGTCCAGCGGCAGCACCACCAGGTAGCCGCCGGTGGGGTTGGGCGTGGTGGGGATGAACACCGCTGCCATCTCGCGCGCGCTGCCGTCCTCGCTCATCACGCGGGTGACGAAACCGACCACCCGCATGCCCCGGCGGGGAAACTCCACCAGCACCACCCGTTGCACGCCGGACGGCTTGTTCTGCAGCACCGTCATCAGCTTCTTGGTGCCGCCGTAGATCGTCTGCACCACCGGGATGCGCGCCAGCAGGCCGTCGAACGCGCTGATCACGCGCTGGCCGATCACCCGGTTCGCCAGCGCGCCCAGCAGGTACAGCGCTACCACCGTGATCAGCAGCGCCAGCACGAAGCTCAGCCACTCCGTGTTGAGCGCATCGGCGGCGTGCGGCGCCACCAGCGCCAGCGCACCGAGCAGCGCGCCCACCAGCGGCGCGCCGATGCCGGCCAGCATGCCCAGCACGAACTTGAACACCAGCCAGGTCACCCACAGCGGGATGAAGGTGAGCAGGCCGGTCAGCAGGTAGCGTTTGAAGCGCAGCGGTCGCATGGGCGGATTCGCACGATGGGGAGTCCGCCATTGTAGGGGACGGCGCACGCCGGCCGCGGTGGCTGGCCACAGCTGATCGGCGGCGCACCTCAGCCGCCCGTAAACACCTCATCTCTACCGTTCGCCCTGAGCGTAGGTGCGCAGCGCCGAAGTCGAAGGGCATCGACCATCAATATCGGCCCTTCGACTTCGCTTCGCTACGCTCAGGGCGAACGGTGGGAGCCAATTCGCTTCGCTGCGCTCACGTCGAACGAAGCCGGGATGGAGCGCTGATCAGCTGGCCGTATCGGCAGGATGCGCTGGGTGTGTGTGATTTTTTCCGCGATCCGGCGAATCATGGGATGGACCCAGGGAGAATGTCGCATTCATGACCGCCCGACAGCACCAGCCGCGCTTCGAGGCGCTGCTGCACGAACATCGCCGGATCGTGTTCAAGGTGGCCGGCCTGTACAGCCGCAGCGCCGCCGATCGCGACGACCTGGTGCAGGAGATCAGCGTGCAGCTGTGGCGCTCGTTCGGCGGCTACGACGAGGCGCGCGCGAAGTTCTCCACCTGGCTGTACCGGATCGCCCTGAACGTGGCGATTTCGCAGGCGCGGCGCGCGCGCTGGGCCGACGCCGACCGCTGCGAGCCGCTGCAGCCGCACCATCTGGAAACCATCGGCGGCGAGCCGGTCGCCGAGCCGGACGCGCGGCTGCAGGCGCTGTACGCCTTCATCGGCCAGCTCGATCCGCTCAACCGGGCGCTGATCCTGCTGTACCTGGAAGACCGCAGCTACGCCGAGATCGCCGACGTGCTCGGCATCAGCGAAACCAATGTGGCAACCAAGCTCAGCCGCATCAAACAGACCCTGCGCGGGCAGATGCTCGACGCGCCAACCACGGGAGCATGACGATGGAACTCGACGACATGAAGCAGGCCTGGCAGGCACTCGATCACCGACTCGAACAGCAGCACGCGTTGAGCCTGCAGCTGTTCCGCGACGGCCGACTGGACAAGCTGCGGCGCGGACTGCGGCCGCTGGTATGGGGGCAGGCGGTGCAGATGCTGATCGGCGCGGCCGGCCTGCTGGTACTGGCGCCGATCTGGATCGCCCACCGGCATGACCCCGCCGTGCTGATCGCGGGCCTGGTGCTGCACGCTTACTGCGTGGGGCTGATCGCGGTCGGTGCGGCGGTGCAGGCGCACGTGGCGCAGATCGACTATGCCGCACCGGTGCTGACGATCCAGCGTCAACTGCTGCGCTTGCGCCGAACCTACGCGGTCGGCGGCGCGCTGGTGGTCGGCCTGCCGTGGTGGTTCCTGACCGCACCGCTGCTGGTGGTACTGAGCCGCGGCGAGATCATGGTGGCCGCACCGATGGTGATCTGGAGCCAGCTGGTGATCGGTGCGCTGGGCCTGCTGGCCACCGCCTGGTTCCATCGCTGGTCGCATCGCCCGCAGCGCGCGTCGCTGGCGCGCTGGCTCGACGCCAGCGCCGTCGGTGGCAGCCTCCGGCGCGCGCAGGCGGTACTGGACGAGGTGGCTCGATTCGCGCGGGAGTAGGCGAACCCGACCCGCACCGCTGCCGTCAGGGTGCGGCGACCGGCTCGCGCCGGATCACCACGCCGCTGGCGAGGCGGGCCACCTCGGTGAAGGGCAGGGCATCCTGGCGGAACCTTGCCAGGTCGGCCGGCTTCACCAGCGCCACGGCGTCGTGGCTGGCGCGCCAGCGCCGCTCGAAGCCGGCGACGTCGGCGATATAGCCGTCCGGACGCGAGGCGAAGCCGGGCGACAGGTCGTCGCGCGGCTCATCCACCACGGTCACCAGCCGCTCCAGGTAAAACGCCAGGCCGCCCATGTAGGCATGCACCGTGAACACTTCGGTCTGCGGCCCCAGCAGCGGCTTGATGATGCGCGCCGCCGGTGCCGCCGAGCGCGGCTCGACGTACGGCTGCGACGCCAGCAGCACCGTCACCCAGCCGGTCAGCGCCGCCAGCGCCAGCAGATGCACGGCGCCGCGCCGCTGCTCGCGCCGCAGCAGGCGCGTGCCGATGAAGGCGGCCAGCGCGATCAGCAGCAGGGCGGCCGCTGCGCCGCCGAGCAGCACGGGCACGCCCGTGTCCACCGCCTGGGCATGCCGGAACACGATCATCCCCAGCAGCACGGCCGCCGCCACCGCGGCGATCCCCGCCACCCCGCGCAGGCGGCGCGCCAGCAGGGCGGTGGGCAGCGCGGCCAGCGCCTGTCCCAGCAGCAGCGCCAGCGCCGGGAACAGCGGCAGGATGTAGAACGGCAGCTGCGAATGCGAGAGCGAGAAAAACACGAACACCACGCCCACCCACACCCACAGGAACCGCTGCGCCGGCAGGCCGGCGTAGATCGCGCGCCAGCCGGCGCGGCTCCACGGCAGCATCAGCGTCCACGGGAAGATTCCCAGCAGCACCACCGGTAGGAAGAAGCCCGGCGGCTTGGCGCGGTTGTCCACGCTGGACAGGAAGCGGGTGAAATGCTCGCGGATGAAGAAGTAGTCGAAGAAATCCGCGTGCAGCCGCGAGACCAGCACGAACCACGGCGCGCTCAGCACCAGCAGCAGCACCACGCCGGGCAGCAGCGAGACCTTGCCCAGCGTGCTCCAGCTGCGCTGCCACAGCATGAAGATGGCCAGGATCATGCCGGGAAAGACCACCCCGATCAGGCCCTTCGACAGCACGGCCAGCGCCAGCGCGGCCCACATCAGCAGATTCAACCGCGTGCGCAGGTGCGCCGCCGACGGGTCGAACTGCGCCACCACGAAGCACGCCATCGCTACCGCGAAAAACGCGGTGACGCCCATGTCGAGCGTGTTGAGATGACCGGCGAACACGAACAGCATCGAGCTGGCCAGCACCGCCGCCGCATAGCCGCCCGCGTCGCGCCCGAACACGCGCGCGCCGGCCCAGCCGATCGCCGCGATCGAGAGCAGGCCGCACAGCACGCACCACAGCCGCGCGCTCCACGGGTGCACGCCGAACACCGTGTAGGCCACGGCGGAGGCCCAGTAGTGCAGCGGCGGCTTGTCGAAAAAGTTGAAGCCGTCCAGCCGCGGCGTGATCCAGTGGCCGCTGGCGAACATCTCGCGCGACACCTCGGCGTAGCGGCCCTCGTCCGGCTCGCCCAGCGCGCGGTGCACGATGCCGGCAAGCCACAGCAGCAGCCAGACGAGGCCCAGCGCGGTGGCGGGCTGGAGTAGTCGTGAGCGCAGGCTGGGTGCGGTGTTGGTGGTGGCCGCGGCCGGGCGTGGTGGATTCATCCGCAGTTCTCGGGATCAGGGTCGTGGATAGCGCCCGCGGCGCGTGCGGCACGGGGCAACATTGCCGGCGCAGTCTAGTGCAATCCGTGCGGTGCGCTGATGGCGGCGTCAGCGCCGGGTCTGTTTCAGCCGCACGTAGAGTTGCTTGCGCACGCGCGCGATGACCTCGCCCTCGGCCGTGGTCACCTCGGTCTCGAACCAGCGCAGCACTTTGCTGCCGTCCGCCGCCGCGGCGCGCAGCTCGTCGACCACGCGCGGCTGCAGGCGAAAATGCGCATGGACATCGCTGCGGCCGGGCGCCACGAAATCGATCGCGCCGGCCTTGTCCCACACCAGGTAGTCGCCGCCCAGCTGATGCATCACCAGCAACATCCAGAACGGATCGGTCATCGCGAACAGGTTGCCGCCGAACTGGGTGCGCACGTAGTTGCGGTTCCACGGGCGCAGCCGCAGCACCACCTGCGCCTCGGTGTAGTCGTCGCTGAGGTTCTGCACGCGGATGCTGTTGCAGAGGAACGGTGGCCACAGGTTGAGCAGGCGGCGAAGGGTGGCGGCGCGCATGGGTGCTGAAATCCGTTGCGGGTGGGTGCGAATGCCATGGTGGGAGCGACTTCAGTCGCGATGCCTTGGCTTTGATGCAGCCGAAGCAAAAGGCATCGGGGCTGAAGCCCCTGCCACAGACACCGCTCGCTCAGAACAGCAGCGAGGCCATTTTGCGGCGATAGCGGCCGACCAGTTCGGCATCGTCGAGCGTAGCGAACGCGGCGAGCAGGCGCTGCTTGCCGGCGCCGCCGTTCCAGTCGCGCGCGTGCTGCAGGATCGCGAGGAACTGCTCCAGTCCGCCGGCCGCGTCGCCCTCGTGCAGCAGCCGCACGCCGAGCAGGTCGCGCGCTTCCCAGTCGCTGGGATCGGCCTGCACGCGCTGCTGCAGGGCGGCCAGCGTGGGCGCTGCGACCAGCGCCTGGGCCAGATCCAGCTCGCTGCGCAGGCGCTGGGCGCGCGCATCGGTGGCCAGGTTGGCGGGCAGTGCGACGAGCTGCGCCTCGGCGGCCGCGAGCTGGCCAGCGCGCATCAGCGCCAGCGCCAGCTCCAGCTTCAAGGCGGCCTGGTCCGGCTCGGCGGCGATCGCCTGCTGCCAGCGCTGCACGGCCTGTTCGGGGGTTTCGGCGGCGGCTTCATCCACCGCCTCCTCCTCTGCCGCGGCGGCCAGCGGCTGCACGTGGCGCGCCAGGAATTCGCGCAGCTGGCCTTCCGGCAGGGCGCCGGTGAAGCCGTCGAGCACCTGGCCGTCCTTCACCAGCATCACCGTGGGGATGCTGCGGATGCCGAACATGCCGGCCAGCTCCTGCTGGGTGTCGACATCGACCTTGCCCAGGCGGAACGCGCCGTTGTACTCGGCGGCCAGTTTTTCCAGCATTGGTCCGAGCGTCTTGCACGGCTCGCACCAGGTGGCCCAGAAATCCACCAGCACCGGCGTGTGCAGCGACGCCTGCAGGACATCCGCTTCGAAACTCAGCTGATCCACGTCGAACACGTGGGTGGCGGGGAGGGTGGCGGTCACGGCATGCTCCAGAGCGGCGTTGCGGATGAATGGGCCCAGAGCAGATCAGGGCAGCGCGGAGCATATACAAGTCCATCGCCGTCGACATGCGGTTCACCTCGCGTCGGCCAGATTTGCGAGAATCCCGTCATGCTGACCCCGGTACACCCCATCGAGCGCGCGTCACCCTTGCCTGCCGTGGTGCTGCAGATCTGCGAGGACTGCGACACGGTGCATCGCCGCCACGCGCTGGCGCGCGGGCAGGTGGCGCAGTGCGCGCGCTGCGGCGCGGTGCTGGAGCGGCATCACGCGCTCAGCCTGAACGCGATGCTGGCGCTGGTGCTGACGGCGATGATCATGTTCGTGCAGGCCAACGTATGGCCGATCGTCACGCTGGGCTTCAACGGCCAGTACAGCAGCGCCACGCTGTGGGGCACGATCATCGCGATGTGGCGGCAGCAGGCGCAGATCATTTCGCTGCTGGCGGCGCTCACACTGTTTTTTCTGCCGCTGCTGAAGATGCTGTCGCTCGGCTGGCTGCTGTGGTTTGCGCGCCGCGGTCGGCGCGCGCCGGGCTTCGTGCCGATCATGGTAACCCTGCATTACATCGGGCCGTGGACGATGAGCGAAGTGTTCGTACTCGGGGCGCTGGTAGCGATCGTCAAGGCCCACCTGTATTTCGACGTGGTGACCGATCCAGGCATCTATGCCTACGCGGTGCTGACCCTGCTGATCACTGTGTTTGCCGGCATCGACCTGCGCCAGTTGTGGGAGCTGACACCGGAGTCGCCGGGATGAGCGCGCTGCCGCGCGCCACCGAGCTGGGCCTGATCGCCTGCCACGTGTGCGGGCTGGTCTGCAGCGACGCGGCCACTGCCCAGCCGGGGCCGGGTCAGGCGCTGGTATGCCCGCGCTGCGGCTCGGGGCTGCATCGGCGCAAGCCGGCCAGTTACACCCGCACCTGGGCGCTCCTGATCGCCGCTTTCCTGATGTATGTGCCGGCCAACCTGGTGCCGATCATGCGCACCGCCAGCCTCAACGATATCGACGACAACACCATCCTCAGCGGCGTGGTGGAGCTGTGGATCAAGGGCTCGCCGGATCTGGCGGTGATCGTGTTTGTCGCCAGCATCGTGGTGCCGATGCTGAAATTTCTGGTGCTGGGCACGCTGCTGGTGAGCAGCCAGCGCGGCAGCGACTGGGCGCGGCCGCAGCGCGCCAAACTGTTCCGGTTGGTGGAGTTGATCGGCTACTGGTCGATGCTGGACGTGTTTGTGGTGTCATTGCTGACCGCGCTGGTGCATTTCAGCGTGCTGAGCCGGGTCGAGCCGCTGCCCGGCGTGATCTTTTTCGGCCTCACGGTGGTGTTGACCATGCTGGCTTCGATGAATTTTGACCCCCGGTTGATCTGGGATGGCAGGGATACCGATGACTGAAGACGAGCACGGCGCCGCACAGGCTCCGCCGGAGCCCAGCGAACTGCCGCAGCCGGTGGTGACGCGGCGTCGTTTCAACGCCTCGCTGATCTGGCTGGTGCCGGCGCTGGCCGCGCTGGTGGCGCTGTCACTGGTGGTCAATTACTGGCTGCAGGCCGGTCCGCAGATCACCATCAGTCTGCAGAGCGCCGAAGGCCTGGACCCTGGCAAGACGCCGGTGAAATACAAGAGCGTGGTGATCGGGCGGGTGCACAAGATCCGCCTCAGCGGCGACCGCAGCCACGTGCTGGTCACGGTGGCGCTGGAAAAGAGCGCCGAGGGTTTCGCCACCAAGGGCACGCGCTACTGGGTGGTGCGCCCGCGCATCGGCCTGGGCGGCGTGTCCGGCATCGACACGCTGCTGTCCGGCGCCTTCATTGGCGCCGACGTGGGCGATTCGGATGAACCCGAGGAGAGTTTCAAGGGGCTGGAGACGCCGCCAGCGGTGAACCACGGTGCGCCCGGGCGCAGTTACACCTTGCACAGCGACGATCTTGGCTCGCTGGACATCGGTTCGCCGGTGTATTTCCGGCATATCCAGGTCGGCCGGGTGGTGTCCTACCAGCTGGATCCGGACGGCAAGGGCGTCTCGCTGGGCATCTTTGTGGATGGTCCCAACGACCGCTTCGTCACCCGCGCATCGCGCTTCTGGAATGCCAGCGGGGTGGACCTGTCCATCGGCGCCGGCGGCCTCAAGCTCAACACGCAGTCGCTGGCCACCGTACTGGCCGGCGGCGTGGCGTTTCAGGACCCACCCGGCCCGCATGACGCCACCCCGGCCGCGGAACACACTTCGTACCAGTTGTACGGTGACCGGGCCACCGCGATGGCGCCGCCGGATGGCGAGCCGCGTTACATCCGCATGCGCTTCGAGCAGTCGGTGCGTGGGCTGGCGGTGGATGCGCCGGTGGAGTTTCTCGGCATCGAGATCGGCAAGGTGGTATCGATCAAGCTCGACTACGACCCGAAGACGCAGCGGTTTCCGGTGATTGTGGGCGCGGTGGTCTATCCGCAGCGGCTCGGCGGTGCCTACCAGAAGCTGCAGACGCTGGCGCGCTCGCGCGGCGAGAATCCCGATCTGGCGCAGCTGATGGGGCCGCTGGTGGCGCACGGCCTGCGCGCGCAGGCGCGCACCGGCAACCTGCTCACCGGTCAGCTCTACGTGGCGCTGGATTTCGTGCCGCATGCGCCACAGGTGGCATTCGACCCCAACGCCAAGCCGCTCACCGTACCCACCGTGCCGGGCAGCTTCGACAAGCTGCAGGAGCAACTGGCCGAGATCGTCACCAAGATCGACAAGGTGCCGTTCGACAGCATCGGCCACAACCTGGATCAGACGCTGGCCGCGCTGCACGCCACGCTGAAACAGGTCAACGGCAAGACCCTGCCGGAGGTCAGCAGCACCCTGCACGGCGTGCGCAAAACCATGGGCACCGCCAACGACGCGCTGTCCGGTGACTCGCCGCTGCAGCAGAACCTGGACGGCACGCTGCAGGAGCTGCAGCGCATGGCGCGCTCGCTGCGAGTGCTCACCGATTATCTGGGCAGCCACCCGGAGGCGCTGATCCGCGGTCGCCGGCCGGATCCGAAACCCACCCCTGCCGCCAGCCCGCCGCCGGTCCCGGCGGCGCAGCCCGGGAGCAAGCCATGATCCGTACCGCAACACGCCTGCTGGGCGCAGCCGCCGCGCTGGCACTGGCCGGTTGCGCCTCGGCGCCGATGCACTATTACACCTTGATTCCCCCGGCCGCCGAGCCGGCCGCTGCGCCGGCCGCTGCGCCGGTCGCCGCGGCCGATCAGGGCTTGGCGGGGCTGCCGTTCGAACTGCTGCCGGTGAGCGTGCCGGCGCAGGTCGACGTGCCGCAGCTGGTGCTGCGCGAGGGCGGCCAGCGCGTGGCGCTGCTCGAAGGCCGGCGCTGGATCGCACCGCTGGGCAGCGAGGTGCGCGGGGCGCTTGCCGTCGACCTGGCGCGCCAGCTGCACAGCCAGGACCTCAGCGGCCTGCCGGACAACCAGCGGCCGCTGCTGCGGATCAAGCTGGATCTGCACCGCTTTGATTCGCAGCTCGGCGGCTATGCGCTGATCGAGGCCGGCTGGAGCGTGCGCATGTTGCATGCCGCGCACGGCGGCGCGCTGGCCTGCAGTAGTCGCGTGCGTGAACCGGTGGGACCTGGCTACGACGCGCTGGTGCAGGGCCACCAGCGTGCGCTCGCCCGGCTGGCCGCGCAGATCGCCGGCGTGGCCCGTGCGCTGGGCAGCGCTCTGGTGCCGGTGTGCCCGGCATCCTGAGCGTGCAGGCTTGGCGCCCGGCCTGTGCTGGGCTAGTCTGATCAGTTCCCCGCAGCCGGTCTTCGCCGGCTTGCGCTCACCGCACCACGGCGCCGGAATCATGCAGGACATCCAAGACACCCATGCCGCCGAGGCGGGCGGCCACTCCGGGCACGGCTATCAGCCGCAGGCTGTGGAAGCCGCCGCGCAGCAGTACTGGAACGCACGGCACGCTTACGAAGTGAAGGAGGACTCGGCCAAGCCGAAGTTCTACTGCCTCTCGATGCTGCCGTACCCGTCCGGCGCCCTGCACATGGGCCACGTGCGCAACTACACCATCGGCGACGTGATCAGCCGCTACCAGCGCATGCAAGGCAAGAACGTGCTGCAGCCGATGGGCTGGGATGCGTTCGGCCTGCCGGCCGAGAACGCCGCGATCAAGAATCGCACTGCGCCGGCCAGGTGGACCTACGCCAACATCGACCACATGCGCAGCCAGCTCCAGTCGCTCGGCTACGCGATCGACTGGACGCGCGAGTTCGCCACCTGCCGTCCGGACTACTACGTGCACGAGCAGCGGATGTTCGTGCGGCTGATGAAAAAGGGCCTGGCCTACCGCAAGAACGCGGTGGTGAACTGGGATCCGGTCGACCAGACCGTGCTGGCCAACGAGCAGGTGGTCGATGGTCGCGGCTGGCGCACCGGTGCGGTGGTGGAGAAGCGCGAGATCCCGCAGTGGTTTGTGAAGATCACCGACTACGCGCAGGAGTTGCTGGACGGCTTGGACACGCTGCCGGGCTGGCCTGACGCGGTCAAGACCATGCAACGCAACTGGATCGGACGCAGCGAAGGGCTGGAGATCCACTTCACGGTCGAGGGCGCGGCCGAGCCGCTCAGCGTGTTCACCACCCGTCCTGACACGCTGATGGGGGTGACCTTCCTGTCCATCGCTGCCGAACATCCGCTGGCGCTGCAGGCGGCGCAGGACAACCCGCAGCTGGCCGACTTCATCGCCGATCTCAGGCACGGCGGCGTCTCCGAGGCGGAACTCGAAACCCAGGAAAAGCGCGGCATGGATACCGGCCTGCGCGCGATCCATCCGCTCAGCGGCGAGGCTATCCCGGTGTGGGTGGCCAACTTCGTGCTGATGGGCTACGGCACCGGCGCGGTGATGGCGGTGCCGGGGCACGACCAGCGCGACTGGGAGTTTGCGCAGAAATACAGTCTGCCGATCAAGATGGTGATCGTCGATCCGTCGGTGCTCGATGCGCTGCGGGAAATCCGCCACGACCTGTCGCTCGGCGTTGGCGTCGATCGCATGCAGGCCGCGCTGAGTGGTCACGACAGCAACGCGCAGGATATCTCCGCTCCGGTCCGCGTGGTGGAGGCGTTCGAGCGGCGCATCCGTGAGGAGGCGGCGTGGACGCCGCGCGGCGTGCTGGTCAATTCCGGCGAATACGACGGCATGGATTTCAGCCAGGCGCTGGATGCGCTGGCCGAGCGTCTCGAGCGCGACGGCAGTGGCGTGCGTCGCATCAACTATCGGCTGCGCGACTGGGGCGTCAGCCGCCAGCGTTACTGGGGCTGCCCGATTCCGGTGATTCGCTGCGCGCACTGCGGTGACGTGCCAGTGCCGGAAGACCAGCTGCCGGTACTGCTGCCCGAGGACGTCGCGTTCAGCGGCGTGCAGTCGCCGATCAAGGCTGATCCAGCATGGCGCCAGACCCGCTGCCCGCAGTGCGGCGAGCCGGCCGAGCGCGAGACCGACACCTTCGACACCTTCATGGAGTCGAGCTGGTACTACGCGCGCTACACCAGCCCTGGCGCGCCCACGCAGATCGACGCGCGCGCCAACTACTGGCTGCCGGTCGACCAGTACGTCGGCGGTATCGAACACGCGATCATGCACCTGCTGTACTTCCGCCTGTACCACAAGCTGATGCGCGACGCCGGCATGCTCGACAGCGACGAGCCGGCGCAGAACCTGCTGTGCCAGGGCATGGTGATCGCCGAGACGTTCTACCGCGACCACGCCGACGGTTCGAAGGACTGGATCAACCCGGCCGATGTCGACATGCAGCGCGACGAGCGCGGCCGCGTGACCGGCGCCGTCTTGCGCGCGGACGGCGGCGCGGTGCAGATCGGCGGCATCGAGAAGATGTCCAAGTCGAAGAACAACGGCATCGATCCGCAGACCATGGTGGACACGTACGGTGCCGACACCGTGCGGCTGTTCTCGATGTTCGCCGCGCCGCCGGAGCAGTCGCTGGAGTGGAGCGAGGCCGGCGTCGAGGGCATGGCGCGCTTCCTCAAGCGTTTCTGGCGCGAGGTGACCGTGCATGCGGCGAATCCGGATCACCCGATGATCAAGGCCGCGGTCGCAGACCGCTCCGCTTCCCTTCTCCCGCCTGCGGGGGAAGGTGCCAAAGGCGGATGGGGGGACGCCGCAGGCGCCGTCGATCCCGCGCGGCTGGACGCGGGCCAGAAGACGCTGCGCCGCCAGCTGCACGAGACGATCCAGAAGGTCGGCGACGATGTCGGCCGCCGCCACGCGTTCAACACCGCCATCGCCGCCCTGATGGAGCTGCTGAACGCTTTGGGCAAGTTCAGCGACCAGAGCGCGCAGGGCCGCGCGGTGCGCCACGAGGCGCTGGAGGCGATGGTGCTGCTGCTCAATCCGGTGGTGCCGCACATCAGCCACGCGCTGTGGCAGGTGCTCGGCCATGGCGAGACCGTGCTGGAGGACCAACCATGGCCGCAGCCCGATCCGGCCGCGTTGGTGCGCGACAGCGCCACGCTGGCGGTGCAGATCAACGGCAAGTTGCGCGCTACCATCGAGCTCCCCGCCGGCGCCTCGAAGGAGCAGGCGGAGGCCGCCGCGCTGGCGCAGCCGCAGGTGGCGCATTTTCTGCAAGGCCTGAGCGTACGCAAGGTCATCGTGGTGCCCGGCAAGATCGTCAACATCGTCGCAGGATGAAATCCATGAGCCACATCAAGATCGCCCGCCTGCTGCAGGCCTCGCTGCTGCTGCTGTCGGCGCTGGCGCTCGGCGCCTGCGGCTTCCATCTGCGCCAGAACGCCAGCCTGCCAGTGTCGATGCAGCGCATGCACCTGGTGGTCAACGGCGGCGGCGAGTTGGAGCGCATGCTGACGCGTGCGCTGGCGGCTTCCGGCGTCACCGTCGAGGATCACGCCGGCCCCGGCGTCGCCGAGCTGCGCGTGCCGGTGGCGGCCTTCAGCACCGACACGCTGAGCGCTGGCGGCTACGTGCGCATCACCGAGTACGCCGTGCATTACCAGGTGCAGTTCGACCTCACCGACACCGCCGGCAAGGCGCTGGTGCCGCATCAGCGCATCGACATGTCGCGCGAATACAGCTACGACGCCACCAACACCGTCGGCAACGCCTCGCAGGTGCAGCAGATCGAGCACAGCCTCAACGACGACATGGTGCAGGCGATCCTGTTCCGCCTGCAGGCGGCCGGCAAGCAGCAACTGGCGGCACCGGCCAGCGCCGCCAGCGCGCACTGATGCCGCTGTCTGCCGGCCAGTGGCAGAAGGCGTTGGCGGCCGACCGGTTGGCGCCGGTCTACCTGCTCGCCGGCGAGGAACTGCTGGTGCTGGAAGCCTCCGACGCGCTGCGTGCGCAGGCCAAAAAACTCGGCTACAGCGAGCGCGAGGTGCTGGAAGTCGGCCAGCATTTCGACTGGAACGACCTGGCCCGCGCCGCCGCCAGCATGTCGCTGTTCGCCACCCGCCGGTTGATCGACCTGCGCCTGCCCACGGGCCGCCCCGGCACCGAGGGCGCCAAGGCGATCACCGCGTTCTGCGCCGATCCGCCGCCCGACGTCACCCTGCTGGTCAGCGCGATGGAGTGGAGCAGCAAGCACGACGGCGCCTGGAGCAAAAAGCTCGACGCCAGCGGCGCGATGGTGGTGTTCAATGCGCCGCGGCCGAACGAATGGGGCGCCTGGATCGGCGCGCGGTTAGCCTCGCGCGGGCTGTCCGCCACGCCGGATGCGACGGCGCTGCTGGCCGAGCGCGTCGAGGGCAACCTGCTGGCCGCCGCGCAGGAAATCGACAAGCTCGCCGTGCTGCACGGCCAGGGTCGCATCGACGCCGCCGCGATGGAGACGCTGGTCGCCGACAGCGCCCGCTACGACGCGTTCAAGCTCACCGACGCGGCGTTTGCCGGCGACGGCGCGCGCGCGCTGCGCATCCTCGCCGGCCTGCGCGCCGAGGGCGACGAGCTGATTGCGCTGATGGGCTGGCTGGTCAACCAGCTGCAGCTGGCGCTGCGCCTGGCCAACGCCAGCGACCTTGCCGCACAGGTGCGCATCGAACACCTGTGGCCGGCCCGCGAGCAGCTGTTTCGCAAGGCGCTGCGGCGCGCCCCGCGCGAGCACTGGCTGCAGTGCCTGGCGCGCGCCGCGCGCATCGACCGCATGACCAAGGGCCGTGAGGCCGGCAACCCGTGGCAGGAAGCCGAACGGCTGATCGCCGCCATCGCCGAGCCGCGCGCCGCCGCGGCGCTGGCGTGAAACCCCTGGCCATCTTCGGCGGCACCTTCGACCCGGTACATCTGGGTCATCTGTGCGTGGCGTGGGAAGCCTCGGAGTTGCTGGATGCCGAGGTGCTGATGATGCCTTCGGGTATCCCGCCACACCGGCCGCCGCCCATCGCCGGTGCCAATCAACGCGTAGCCATGTTGCAGGTGGCGCTGCGCGAACAGTCGCGGCTGGTGCTGGATGCGCGCGAGCTGACACGCAGCGGGCCGTCCTACACCGTCGATACCATGATCGAGCTGCGCGCCGAGCAGGGCGATCGCCCGCTGGTGCTGTTGCTCGGCGCCGATGCCTTTGCCGGTCTGCCGGGCTGGCGCGGCTGGCGCCAGTTGTTCGCGCTGGCGCATATCGGCGTGCTCAGCCGCCCCGGCGAACAGCTGGGGTTGCCCGACGTGCTGAAAGACGAAGCGGACCCGCGCTGGGTGGATGATCCCGCCGCGCTGCGATCATTGCCGTCGGGCAAGCTGATCGCCCTGTCGGTCACTCCGCTGGAAATCTCCGCCACGCGCATCCGCGAGCTGATCGCCGCCGGGCGCCAACCGCGCTATCAACTGCCGTCGGGTCTGTTCGATGATCCCGACCTGCTGGCGCCTTACCGACGCTGAGCCATCCGCTTCGACGGACCTGATTCGCCCTGATCCTCAGCCCGCCGTCGCGTGATTTGCGACGCCTGCGGGTGACGATGACGTCCTCTCCACCGAGGACACCGTCATGTCCATCAACCTCATCCAGTTCCAGCAAGGTCTG
>JAJYSM010000078.1 GCA_021793575.1 Pseudomonadota bacterium | reverse complement strand
CACCACCCTCACCGAGGAGGACAAACCCGACCCGAAAATCTAGACTGCAATCCCCACGCCCAACCGGCCGCCGTCACTGGCTTCCCATGCTCCGGATCGGTGGCTTCTCATGGCCGGAATATCCATCACCCGGCGTCAGCCGGCCCAGACATGACAACCCTCGGTTTCAGCACTTCTTCGGGCGCTGGCAGACTCAGCGCCTCGCAATGCCGTTGCAGAAGCGACTTAGTGCACAAAACCGATCCCGGGTCGGGATACTGCTTTCAGGGCCGTTTCCGCCTGCAGGGCCGCCAGGAAAGCCGCGAAGCAGATAGCCGGGCGGAACCGTTGCTGGCGCACCACAGCAGCGAAGTCACCCGGTGTGATGTATTGCAGGCGGGTTGCCACGAGATGTTCCAGATCATCAGGCGTAGCAAGACCCAGCCGCTCACCGTGGCACCGCAGCAGCGCGGCGGCCTGCCTCGTCTGCAGGTAGTCAAACCGTATCTTCAGGTCGAAACGGCGCAGGGCTGCCTGATCCAATCCATCCATCAGGTTGGTCGATGCCACGAACACGCCCTCGAAGGCTTCCATCTGCGTCAGCATCTCGTTGACGAGGGTGGCCTCCCAACTGCGGCTGGCTCCCTCGCGGTCACGCAGGAAGCTGTCCACCTCGTCGATGAGGAGCAGCGCGCCATCGCGTGCGGCTGCACGAAACGCCGCGGCGATGTTCTGCTCGTTCTCGCCCACATACGGCGACATCAAGTCCGAAGCGCGCTTCACCAGCAAGGGCATGTCCAACTGGTCGGCCAGCCAGCGGCCGTAGGCCGTCTTGCCCGTACCGGGCGGCCCGTACAGGCACAGGCGCGCCGAACGGGCGTCCTTGAGCCGCTCTGCGATCCCTGCCAAATCCACATCGGCATTAATGAAGGCCGGGTCGTAGATTTCAGGCAACGATTGCACATCCTTGCTACCCACACGGTCATGGCCCTGCGCCGTCAGTGTGCTGTCCACCAAGTGCAGCAAGACCTTGCCTGCCTGCTCGCGCGGCAGGCTGGCCCCTAGCCGGCGCATGACACCGTTGGCTTGCGCCACCACGGCTGGCGCAAGCCTCTCTTCCTGCGCCAGTCGCCGAACGACGCTATCTTCGACCGCGTCCGCGCACAGCGCGCGCACGATGCGTTCGCGTTGCGCCCTGGGCGGAACGGGAACTTCCACCACCATGTCGAAGCGGCGGATGAAGGCGGGGTCCATGTCATCGACCCGGTTGGACAACCACAGAGTTGGCACCACATTGCCTTCCAGCAGGCGGTTCATCCATGCCTTGTGCGACCTGGCCGTGCTTTCCCGCATCAGACCACCGTCATTGAACACGTCTTCCGTTTCATCGAAGACGATCATCGCCCCACGGCTGGCAAAGAAGCATTGGCCTGCGCGCACGGCGCGGAGGCGCTTTTCCGCATCCAGCGGATCGCCATCCTCATCGGCACCGGCCACTTCGAACAGCTCACAGCCCACCACGGCAGCAAGCACCCGCGCCAGTTGGCTCTTGCCCGTGCCCGGCGGCCCATGCAGGAAGATGTTCACGCCGGCACGGCTTTCCCGCAACACCTGCTTCAGATAGGGCACGAGGATGTCGAGCGGGGTGCCCAGATGCGGGTAATCGGCCAACGTCAACGCCGCCTGGGAGGCCACCTCCACCTTGCCGCGAAGCAGTTCGATCGGGTCCGCTTCCTCGCCCAGCATGACGTCCACAAAGTTGCCAGAGATGACATCCAGTCGGTTTCTCAGGTCGAAGCAGCTATCCCTGTCCAGCTTCACCAAGCCAGACCGTGACAAAACACTTCGGCTGGAAAACGCATTCCGGACATGGGCTTCCGGAAGGCAAAGGATGCTGGAAAGACTGGCATACAGCTGCTGCAGGGATAGATCGCCGAGGTAACCTGCTGCCGCGACCAGGTGCTTGTCACTGTGGATCATGACGGCGAAGGCAAGCACGGCCTGCTCGATCGCGTTCAAACCGATCAGATCGGCCATGCGCCGGATGTTTCGACCCAGTGTCTCGGGCCAGTGACATTCCCCTGCCACCCGCTCGATCTCACGATGACGACCCCGCAACTCGGCGATCACCTTGCCCTGGTTGAATTCTTCGCCCTGCCTATCCACCCAGTTTTCCAGGCCCACGACCCTGGCCACGCCATCGTTCTCCAAGTACTCCCTTTGGACAAGCCCACGGAAGCCATGCAATGGCACGAGGCACCGCAGCATCCACAGGCGGACGATGGCCGGAGCCTCAGCATCCGCCTCGGAATGATCGAAGATCGAGCGCCTTTTTCTTGTCTTGATAGTCATGGAGACAGCCCCTTTGCTCCATGCCATCATCCCCCATGGAAGCGACACATAGCGTCGCATTGCACCCAGCCGTCCGCTCGTTCGGCGTAACGCCGCAGTGGTGGCCCGACCCCGCTAGACCACGGGGTAGGCAATGGCCTCGAACTCGTCACCCTCGGCCTGCATCATCACCTCAAGCATGATCGGCACCAGCGTTCCCAGGATCGAGGCACCATCCTTCACCTGTGCCCGGTTGGTCTTGCCACCCCACGTGGCGCCGCCGTGGACTAACTGATTCCGAAGCACATAGAGACGATCCAACACGATGGAGAGCAGCGTACCCGTCTCCTTACCCATCAAGGCTTTCATTGCCACTTTCTTGCTGGAGACGAAGGAAGCCTCCCAGGCCCCGCTACCATCATGCTCGCGCAGTGCCCGCCAGAACGGCTCGAAGACGTGCTTGTTTTCGACCAGCGTGCGAATGGGGCCGCTGAACTGACTGAACAGTGCGTGGTGGAGTTTGTTCTCGCTATCAAGACCAAGCAATTTGTCGATGAACTGCTTCACCCTTTGGCGCTCGGCTTGCTCGAAACCGAATTCACTGGCATAGGCTGCGTTGAAGGCGATCCACAGGAAGATGTACCGGGCATCAGGATCTTCCGTCTCCTGCTCCGCTCGCGTCAGCCAACTGATCGCTCGATGGATGCGGACACGCAACGGCTCAGGCTGACCGTCGCGCACGCGTCGATGTCGATCCTTCAACACCCCAGCATCCATCACTTTTCTCCTGTATGGAGCACGACGCGGTAACGAAAACTCGTCGGCTACTGGCAAAGATGTCGCAGCCGACTCAGGTCAAAACCACTCAAGCGACTTTTGACAGTGACTTACGCGAACCACCGCTATTCTCGGCCTTCTTCAGAAGGCCGTCGATGAAGTTCGCCCAATCCTGCATCATCACCTGGCGCTCGGCCAAGTACTCAGCCTGGTTGTAGCTCGCACGAACCTTGTTTCGTTCGGCATGTGCAAGCTGTCGTTCTATCACGTCGGAGCGGTAACCTAGCTCGTTGAGGATGGTCGATGCGGTGGCTCGAAATCCATGAGCCGAAAATCCGATGCCACCCTTTCCGTTGAAACCCATGCGCTCAAGCGCCCGGTTCAACGTGGTGGCAGTCATGCATTCGCTTGGCTGGCGGTAGTTCGGGAACAAGAGACCACGCCCGCCCGTGTAGGTTCTCAGCTCCCGAAGCAATTCCACTGCCTGCTTCGACAACGGCACGATGTGCGGCTCCCGCATCTTCATTCGCTCTTCGGGGATGCGCCACTCTGCACCATCCAAGTCGAACTCGCTCCACTGGGCCTTGCGAAGCTCCACCGTCCGCACGAAGGTCAAGAGCATCAAACGCAAGGCGATCACCGTTGTGCGGTAACCGCCATATCTGCCTAGCGCATCCACGAAGTGCGCAATCTGCGTACGCGAAAGGGGGCGGTGGTGGACAGTCCTGGAACGCTCGACGGCTCCGCGCAGCGCTGCTGCCGGGTCATTGTCGGCACGGAGCGTGGCCACCGCGTAACGGAAAATGGCCGAGGACCACTGCCGTATCAGCAGCGCAATCGTCGTGGCTTCCCGCTTCTCAACGCGGCGAACAATCTCCAACAAGTGCGCCGCAGTGACTCTGCGAATCGGCAGTTTCCCAACATGGGGGAAGACGTCAGCCCTAAGGACGCCCTCTACCTGGCGCTGGTAGTACGCCGTCCAGTTCGCCGACTTCATCGCGACCCACTCGTTGGCCACGGCCTCGAACGTGTTGGCGTTTGCCACCAAGTTCGACAGTCGCTCTATCTTTCGGCTGTGTGATGGATGGACAGCATCCGCGACTAGCGCACGAGCTCGGACGTGCTCAACCCTGGCGTCCGCCAGCGAGATCGAGGGGTATTCCCCGATGGCGAAAACATTCTCCTTGCCAGCGATGCGATAGCGATACCGCCACAACTTGGCACCCGTCGGGCGCACTTCCAGGTAGAGCCCTCCTCCATCCGCCAACTTGGTGGACTTGGAAGTTGGCTTGGCGGTTCGAACCTTGGCGTCAGTCAGCGGCATGTGCGGGTATCGGTCTTCGATACCCGCAACGATACCCGCAATTTCTCTGGCTTGCCATGAACCCCCTTGGACAAGGGTGGACATGAAGTGCTTGTTTTTAAGTGGTTTACGTGCCGTCGGTGGACAGCTGCGGACTGGCTTGGATGTCGATGCTAATTTTCGATCATCAGCAGCATGACGGCACGTCGGATCCGGTGTTGAAAGCGAGCCTCGATGATAGCCGCACCAGCACATGGATGCCGCGGCGCCCGCATCCACCTCTACTTGCCGAGTACCAGACCGAACCCTGCCTTCCCGGATTGCCGCTGCACGACACGGCCGCTTGTATTCCTGTTTCCCGCCTTCAGACTGGCATGGGCGTTCCGTCTGCGGCAGTCGCAGCGGGCGCGGCCACGGCCATCACCACATTGCTGGAGACGGTCGTTTCATCTCCGGATGTCATGGCCGGATCCACCACGGGCTCCTCTTTGCGAGCGTGCGCCGGCACTTCAGCCGGTGCCGCCGGCCCATTCTTTTTCGCCTTGCGCAGCGCAACAAGCATGCGCAGGTTGCGTTCGATTTCGGCAATCGACATCGGAAAAAATGCGTCGTCGCGGTCGCTGACCGACCACCGACGCATCCGGCTCAAGTCGATTGGTATCTGCGCGGCATGCAGCGCCTCGAGCAACTCGGTCATGTCCAGCTCCGCCGTCTCGCAAATCAACCGCCACAGCCAGTTCATCCTCTGCGGGTCTGTCGCCCGGTTTAGCGGGGGGCGCCGGTAAGGTTGCCGACTCAAGTCGGGTATGCCCATGGCAAATGTTCCGGAAAGGGGGCCTATTGCGGCATAACGGCAACCTTCCGACAATCTTGAATCCGGCGTGGAGCCTCGGTGGCGGCAGGCCGCCACCGGAAAGGTCACAACCCCTTCGCCGCCTGCGCCACGGCGCGGAACAGCGCGCGGCCCTTGCTCATCGTCTCCTCCCACTCGGTGGCGGGGTCGGAGTCGTAGACGATGCCGGCGCCGGCCTGCACGTGCAGGCGGCCGTTCTGGATCACGGCGGTGCGGATCGCGATGGCGGTGTCGGCATCACCCCACCAGCCGATCCAGCCGATCGCGCCGGCGTAGATATTGCGCTTGTAAGGCTCCAGCTCCTGGATGATCTCCAGCGCACGGATCTTCGGTGCGCCGCTCAGCGTGCCAGCCGGAAAGGTGGCCTTGAGCACGTCCATGTAGCTGAGGTTGGGCAGCGCAGTGCCCTGCACCTGCGACACGATATGCATCACGTGCGAGTAACGCTCCACCGCGAACGACTCGCTCACTTCCACCGTGCCGGTCTCGCTGATGCGGCCGATGTCGTTGCGGCCGAGGTCGATCAGCATCACGTGCTCGGCGCGCTCCTTCGGGTCGGCCAGCAGCTCGGTTTCCAGCGCCTGATCCTCCTCCTCGGTGGCGCCGCGCCGGCGCGTGCCGGCGAGCGGGCGCACGACGACCTTGCCGTCCTTCAGCCGCGCCAGGATCTCCGGCGAGGAGCCGACGATCTGCGTGTCGCCGAGGTCGACGAAATACATGTACGGCGACGGGTTCAACGCGCGCAGCGCCCGGTAGACGTCCACCGGGCGCGCGTTGAAGCCCACGCTGAGCCGCTGCGACGGCACCACCTGGAAGATGTCGCCTGCGCGGATGTATTCCTTCGCCTTCTCCACCATCGCCTCGAACTCGGCCCTGGTGAAAGAGGATTTGAAATCGCCCTCGTCCAGCGCGATCGACTGGGTCATCTGCGGATACGAGGCGCCGCCCTGGCGCAGCCGGTAGACCAGCGCGTCGAGCCGCCGCTGCGCCGTGGCGTAGGCCTGCGGCTGCGACGGGTCGGCGTGCACGATCAGGTACAGCCGGCCCTTGAGGTTGTCGAACACCGCCACCTCTTCGGCCAGCATCAGCAGCACGTCGGGCGTGCCCAGCTCATCCAAGCGATCCCACTGCGCGAGGCGCGGTTCGATGTAGCCGATCGTCTCGAAGCCGAAATAGCCGACCAGCCCGCCGCTGAAGGCCGGCAGCTGCGGCAGCCGCGGCACGTCGTACTGCTGGCGCAGCTTCTCGATTTCGCCCAGCGGATCGTCCAGATGGCGGCGCTCGGTCACCTCGCCGGCATCCTCCACTTCCAGCTCATGCCCGCGCAGCCGGTACACGCGCTTGGCCGGCAGGCCGATGATGGAATAGCGTCCCCAGGTGGCCCCGCCCTCGACCGATTCGAACAGGAAGGTGTACGGGCCGTCGGCCAGCTTCAGGTACACCGACAGCGGCGTATCGAGGTCGGAGAACACCTCGCGCACCAGCGGTATGCGCGTGTGGCCCTGGGCTGCCAGCGCGTCGAATTCGTCTCGGGAGATCACTAGCGGGTCCGGCGATGGAAACGGGCTGCTGAAGATAGCAGGCCGCAGCGCCGCAAGTGCTGGCGCGCATGCCGGCCGCGGCGGAATGCGCCGGTGCGCGGCGGCGCGTGCGTCGGGATCACAGCCGCTGACGCGGCATGCCGTGCAGCTGCAGGCTGAAGGCCACGCCGCTGCCGTCGTCGAGGTTGCGCGCGACTGCCGTGCCGCCGTGGCGTTCGGCCACCAGCCGCACCACGTACAGCCCCAGTCCCAGGTGCGGGGCGTCGCCGGGGGTGGCCTTGTCACGCAGGCTGACCAGTGTATCGAACAGCCGTCCTTGCATCGCCTCGGGCAGCAGCGGCCCCTGGTTGGCCAGCTCGATCTCGGCGCCGTCGACGGCTGCGCGCAGGCTCAGGCGCAGCCAGCCGTGCTTGGGGGTGAACGACAGCGCGTTGTCGAGCAGTTTGTCCAACGCCTGCGCCACCAGCTCGGGCGCGCAGTGCAGATGCAGCGGTGCCTGCGGCAGCGCGCAGTCGAGCCGGCGGCTGCCGATCAGCGCCCGGTACGCGTCGGCACAGCCGCGCACCACGTCGCGCAGGTCGACGTCCTCGGGCTCGGTGGCGGCGATCGCGCGTTCCATCCGGCTGGCTTCGCTCATTGCCCGCACCAGCGCGCCCAGCCGCGCCACGCCGTCGCGGGCGCGCGCCAGGTACGGCTGCGCCTCGGCCGGCAGCGCCGCCCGCTGCTGCAGGGCATGTTCGAGGTTGTCGAGCGAGGACTTGACGATCGCCAGCGGCGTGTTGAGTTCGTGCGACAGCTTGGACGCCAGCGTGCGCAGGTAGTCGGTGTAGCCGCCGACCAGCTCGAACAGCCGCTCGAAGCTGCGCGCCAGATCGCCGATCTCGTCCGCCGCGTCGGTCATCGGAAAACGGCCCTGCTCGAACAGGCCGTCCAGACGTCCATCGTTGAGCTGGGCGCGCTCGGCCGCGTTGCGCAGGCGCGCCAGCCGCAGGCTGAGCCGGGTGGCGAACGCCAGCAGGATGGCGCCGGCCACCAGCAGCACGCCGAAGCTGGTCAGCAGCAGGCCGAACAACGCCCGATTGGCCAGCAGCGGCACGCTGCGGCTGGCCTGCTCCAGCAACAGCACGCCGTCGACGCGGCCAGCCTGCTCGATCGGCACTGCCGCGGTCAGCACCACGCTGCCGCGCTCCTCGCCGCTGCGCCACACGCTCACCGGCCGGCCGGTGCGGGCCTGGGTGACTTCGCGGGTATCCAGCCGCGGCACGTCCTGCGCCCACAGGGCGGCATCCTCCAGCCGGGTCGCCAGCAGCGAGCGATAGATCAGCGAGGCGAACCAGCCCGGCTGGCCGTCGGCGCCGGGTGCAGTGTTCAGGCGGCCGCTGCGCGCCAGCAGCCAGCCCCGCGCCGACAGCACGCGCGCCTGCACCCGTTCGGGCGCGAGCCGGGCCAGCTCGGCCGAAAGCGTGGGCGAAAACGCGAGCAGCGGGCGCGTATCGGCCGCCAGCGGATCGCCGCCGGCGCTGGCGTCGTACGCGCCCACGCCGAGCGTGCGCAGCTGCAGGCTGCGCGGCAGCCGCAGCTCGACGCGGTAGCCGCTGCCGTCCTCCTGCCACTGCGCGGTGAGCCGATCGGGCAGGCCGGTGACGGCCGGGTCGAGCGGCCGCGCGAGCAGCGGCCCCGGCGCCGCGCTGGCCAGCAGGTAGCGGCGCTGGCCGGCGGCATTGCCCAGCGACAGGATCAGGTGATCGGCCGCCAGCGCGTCGGCGTCCTCGGCGTCGGCGCGCGTGCGGCGGCTGTCGGGCACCTCCGCGTACAGATAGAGCCAGTCGCTGTTCTGCGCCAGCAGCAGCTTGCCGCGTCCGTTCGGCGCTGCGCCGAACGGCTGGCTCCACGGCGTCAGCGGCGCCCAGTCGTCGCCGTAGCCGTCCACCGTGATCGGGCTGCTGGCCTGCTGCACGTACCAGCCGCTGGCGTCGCCCGGCCGCACCGCGCCGGTCACCACCAGGCTGCGCGCCACCGCCCGCGCCGACGCCAGCAGCGCCTGCGCCTGGCCTTCGCGCAGCAGCGTTTCCATCTGCCGCACGTACAGCCAGCCGGCGACCGGCAGCGCCAGCGTGCACAGCGCGACCAGCAGCAGCTTCTGGCGCAGGCTCATCGGGCGGCGGGCGGCGGGCTCACGGCGGCCACCTACGTGCCGCGTGCGGACGGCGCGGCGGCTGGTGACGCCACGTAGTGCGTGTAGCGCGTGGCCACCACCACCCGCATGAAGTCGTCCAGCAGCGCGCGCTGCGTGGGGTCGCCGTCGTCGAAGCTGATCGACCAGCTCAGGCGGATGCCGCTGGCGTGGCCCGGATCGCAGAACACCACGACGTCGTCGACGTGGTCGGTGCCCTGGTAGACGGTGGCCGCGCAAGGCATGGCCGGGTTGTGCACGGCGATGGCGGTCACCTTCGCCGCCGGGTCGGCCTGCTGGTAATGCTTGCGGTCGGCCTGCACTTCCGCCGCCAGCGTGGGCAGCTTGCGCGGCCACACGTTGAGCACCATTACCCGCTGCGGCTTGCCCGTCCACTCGCCCTGATACAGCACCGCGTTGACGCCGATCGCCTGCGCGTAGGTGCAGCAGTCGCGCGTCCAGCCCGGCGGCGAGGCCGCGTCGATCGCCCAGGCAGGCGCCGCGCCGTCACGTGCGCCGTGGGCCAGCAGATCGCCTGCTGCCGCCATCGCCGGCGCCGCGCCGGCGCACAGGCACAGAGCCAGCAGCAGCGCCACACGCCTCACGGCTTCCACCGGTAGCCGACGCCGTGCACGGTCTCGATCGCGTCGAACTCCGGCGCCACCGCGATGAACTTCTTGCGGATGCGCTTGATGTGCGAGGTGATGGTGGCGTCGTCCACCACCAGTTCTGCCTCGCGCATCAGCTGGTCGCGGTTCTTCACGTGGCCGGGGAAGCGGATCAGCGTGTGCACCATCCAGAACTCGGTGACGGTGAGCGGCACTTCGGCGCCGTTCCAGCTGATCCGCATGCGCTCGGACTCCAGCTTCAGCGGGCCGTGCTCGATCACCGTCTCGCTGGAGGCCGGCGCCTTCAGCGACTCGATGCGGCGGAACAGCGCAGCGATGCGCGCGGCCAGCTGGTGCAGGCTGGTGTCCTTGCTGAGGTAGTCGTCGGCGCCCAGTCGCAGGCCGGAGATCACGTCGAAATCCGAATCGCGCGCGGTGAGGAAGATGATCGGCAGCGTGGCCGATTTCGCGCGCAGCTCGCGACACAGGTCGAAGCCGCCCTCGGGCTCGTCGCCCAGGCCGATGTCGATGATCACCAGCTCGGGCAGGCGCATCGCGAACGCGCCGGACGCCTCGCGCCGCGAGCCGTAGCCGCGCGCGTCGTAGCCGAAGCGGTTCAGCGCCTCGACGTAGTTGGCGCGGATCAGTGGTTCGTCTTCGACAATCGCGATGCTGCGGCCCATGGCGCGCTCCCTGGAGGATGCGCGCAGCGTGCTATGCGCGCCGCCGCCGCGCAAGCCGCGCGACGCGACTGCCCGCGTTTGGCCACAAGCCAGCGGCAAGCGCGCCCGATTGCGCCGGCGCCAGCGCCGCGCCGCGAGGTGAGATGCAAGCCGTGCCCACCACGATCCTTCAAGGAACCGCTGCCATGCCGCAAGTCGACAAGCCCGATCCGAACGCCGAGCTGCGCAGCTTCGAGCCGCTGCGGGTGACGCTGGCCGTCGGCGCCCTGCTGCTGGGGCTGATCGTGGGCCTGCACTGACATGAAGATCACCTGCTACCCGCCCCAACCCGCCTCCGGTTTGCCGTGGAAGGCGCTGCTGGCACCCGGCGCGAAGGGAATCGCGCCGGGTGCGGGGCACGCGCCGGTCGATCCGGACTGGCAACCGCTCTGACCCTCATCGCCCACCCGCGCACGCTTCCGACATGGTGCTTGTCCCCTCCTCGCGAGGGGATTTTTTTGGCCTGGTGAGAGGCATCGGGGCTGAAGCCCCTCCCACAGGCGCAGAACCGCTTGCGGGCGACTGCAGGAGCACACCCTGTGGGAGCGACTTCAGTCGCGATGCTTTTGCTCTGGCCAAGCCAAGAGCATCGCGGCTGAAGCCGCTCCCACATCACGCGATGCTTTTGCTCTGGCCGGAGGTATTCCGCCACCGGGAACCAAACCGGAATTGCCCGGTCAGAGTACGTGATTGGAATGTTCCATTGCCGTGGAACTTGCCGGTGCGGCCGTTGACCCCTCCCTCCGATGCGGTCGCACCGGCACTTTCCAGTCACTGGCGTTTCTTCTTACATCCATCCGACGACGCTTGACCCGGCGCAGCCGTTTTCTGCGCCGGGATTTTTATGTGCGCGACGCTGTGGCTCAGCCGATCGCCTGGCGCATCACCGCGATCTCGGCGCGGTAATCCTGCGTGTGGAAAATCGCCGAGCCGGCGACGAAGGTGTCGGCGCCGGCGGCGGCGATCGCGCCGATGTTGGCCGCGGTGACGCCGCCGTCGATCTCCAGCCGGATCGCGCGGCCGCTGGCCTCGATCCGCTGGCGCGCCTGGCGCAGTTTTTCCAGCGCGCCGGGGATGAACTTCTGGCCGCCGAAGCCCGGATTCACCGACATGATCAGGATCAGGTCGAGCTTGTCCATCACGTAGTCGAGATGGTCCAGCGGCGTGGCCGGATTGAACACCAGCCCGGCCTGGCAGCCCGACTCACGGATCAGCCCCAGCGTGCGGTCGACATGCTCGCTTGCCTCCGGATGAAAGCTGATCAGGCTGGCGCCGGCCCTGGCGAAGTCCGGCACGATGCGGTCCACCGGCTTCACCATCAGGTGCACGTCGATCGGCGCCGTGATGCCGTAGCCGCGCAGCGACTGCAGCACCATCGGGCCGATCGTGAGGTTGGGCACGTAGTGGTTGTCCATCACGTCGAAATGCACCCAGTCGGCGCCGGCCGCCAGCGCGGCCGCGGTGTCCTCGCCCAGCCGCGCGAAATCCGCGGCGAGGATGGAAGGGGCAATGATCGGGGCTTGCTTGGGCATGGCGGATGACCGGTTGGTTTGTTGCTGTCGAATGGGAGCCGCCTCAACCGTGGGAGCGACTTCAGTCGCGATGCTCCTGTTTTGATGTGAGCAGAAGCCAGGCATCGCGACTGAAGTCGCTCCCACAAAGGCTACGGTTACTTGAATCCGCGCTGTTCCTTGATGCGGTCGTAGGCGGCATTGATCTCGCTGGCGCGCGACTCGGCGCGCTTGCGCATGTCTTCGGGCAGATCGCCGAGCCGGTCGGGGTGGTGCTCGGAAATCAGCTTGCGGTAGGCGCGCTTCACCGCGCGGTCGTCGACGCTGCGGTCGATCCCGAGCACGGCGTAGGGATCGGGCCCCTGCGTATTGCGCTGCGGCGGCACGTAGCCGCCGGTGTTTCCATACGACTGGCTGCGACCATAGCCGCGCTGGCCGCCGGCATTCCATGCGTAGCCCTTCATCGCCATCAGCGCCATCAGCTCCATGTCGCTGACCCGCAGCGCGAACGCTAGCTGACGCAGGATCGCCATCTTCTCCGGCGCCGGGTTGCCTTCGGCCAGCACCGTCTCGATCACCACGTCCAGCACCGGAAACGCGTGGTCGCGGCGCATGCCGACCCAGCCGCGCAGCTCGTTGATGGTGCCGGTGACGTCGAACTCCGGCTGCTTGCCGACGTTGAAGCTGGCCGCCGCCTGCTTGCGCTGGTCGACGTTGAGGTTCATCCGCGACATCATCCGCTCGGCAATCGCGATCTCCGCCTCGGACACGCGGCCGTCGGATTTCGCCACCGCGCCGAGCAGGGTGAACAGCGGCCCGACGAAGCCACCCGCCTCGGGCGTGGCGTTCTTGCGCTGGGTGTGGCGCAGGTTGTCGAAGATGAAGCCGATGATGGCGCCGGTGATGGCACCGGGCGCGTGGCCGATGATCAGGCCGAAAAACGCAAACCACAGCGTGTACGAAAAGCTCATGGATGCGCCTGCGGCTGCGGCGATTGCGCGCTGTACCAGCGCGCCAGCGCATCCAGCTCGACCGTGCTGACCGGGCCGATCGCCGCACGCATCAGCGGCACGTTGCGGCGGCCGTCGCGGTACTGGCTGAGCGCGTCGCGCAGGTAATCCAGCCGCTGCCCGGCGAGGTTCGGCACGCCGGGCACGCTGGCGTGGCCGGTGGGGCCGTGGCAAGCCGCGCACAGGCCCAGCCGGCTCGGCGGCGACATGGCGGGCTGGCTCTGGGCGTGGGCGGAAAAGGTGGCAGCCATGCAGCAGGCCGCGATCGTGAGGGTTCGCATCGGCAACACATGGGGTCGAAGGCGGGTCATTCTAGTGTAGTGCTGCATTCTGTTTGGAACTTAAGCGGCTATTGGCGCGGATAACCTTTTGGAGGATATCGCGCGCGCTCTTGGTCCAGATGAAGGGCTTGGGTTGGATGTTGTGGTGAGCGAC
>JAJYSM010000077.1 GCA_021793575.1 Pseudomonadota bacterium | reverse complement strand
GCGTTGAACGCGTTCCTGGACAGCATGTGCACCTCGTCGACCAGGTACACCTTGAAGCGACCGCGCGAGGGCGCGTACTGCGCGTTCTCGATCACTTCGCGCACGTCGTCCACACCGGTGTTGCTGGCGGCGTCGATCTCCAGCAGGTCGACAAAGCGGCCCTCGTCCACCGCCGTGCACACCGGGCACTCGCCGCACGGGTCGGCCGACTGCCCGCGCTCGCAGTTCAGCGACTTGGCGAAGATGCGCGCGATGGTGGTCTTGCCGACGCCGCGGGTGCCGGTGAACAGGTAGGCGTGGTGCATGCGCCCGCTGTCGAGCGCGTTGGTGAGCGCGCGCACCACGTGCTCCTGCCCGACCAGTTCGGCGAACTTGCGCGGACGCCACTTGCGTGCGAGTACCTGATAGGACATTCCGTACCACCTTGGGGCGAATGTCGATTGTGCCAAGTCGAGGCGGGTTTCGGTAGGCGCGGTGTCAGCGGCGATCAGCCGGTCGGCGACCGCATATCGCCTGCTCCGAAAGGCGGCGGCCCCGCCAGCCACACCCCGGCACCCGAATCATCCACTACCGTTGCTTCCTTCCGGACCTGGCGGAGTTTGCGGACTATCGTCGCGGAGGGACCGACGGGGCCACCATAGACGTGGGCTTCTGAGCCCGTTTCAACAGATGGCGGAGAGAGCGGGATTCGAACCCGCGATACGTTTGACCGTATACACACTTTCCAGGCGTGCTCCTTCAACCACTCGGACACCTCTCCGTTTGCAACCACCCGGAAAACTTTCCGCGTGGATGAAACTGTCTCTGTCGGGCAAGCCGGCCCCACAAAGAAGCGGAAGGATACCGGCAGGCCCGCATACAGGCAAGCAAATGTCCTGTCATTCAGCCGGCATCCGCCCGTGGTGCAGCAGGTCCGGTCAGGACAAGACGTTCACCGGCACGGGCCACCCGGTAACCGCGCTCGGCCAGCGCGTCGCCATCCGCCGAGTTGCCGTAGTGGTACAGCAGCAGCTGCGCGCGCAGGGCCGGATCGGGATATTCGCGTTCAAGATCGTCCACGCCGGTGTGCGAGGGATTGCCGACCAGGCCGCAGTCGTGGGCGATCACCTCGCGGCCGCCGGCATAGCGCGCCAGCGCTTCGGGAAGCGGCCGGGTATCGCCGGTGTAGACGAAGCTGCCGTCCAGCGCGAGCCCATGCGAGGTGCCGGGAACATGGTGGCGCGTGGCGAACACGTCGAACCACAGCCCGTCCAGCCAGAAACCGCGCGTGCATGGCAGCAGCCGGAACGCTTCCCAGTAGTTGACGCCGCCCTCGGCCAGCGCGCCGGGGTAATCGGCCACCCGCGCCTGCAGCCACGGCAGCACACCGGCATGCACAAACACCTTCGTAGTACCGCGCAGCTGCTCGTCGAACCACAGCCGGAAAAACAGCCGCTCCAGCCCCGCCACGTGATCCATGTGGGTATGCGTGATGAACAGCGCGCGCGGCGGCGCGCCGTAAGCCGCCAGGTAGCGATCCAGCGTGTCGGGGCCGCAGTCGATCAGCAGCACCGGCCTGCCATCACGCTCCAGCACGGCTGCGGAGGAGCCCAGCTCCACCGCATGCGCCGCGCCCACGCCGAGAAAATGCAGATGCCAGTTCATGCGTTGAAGGTCCGCTCGTAGTGTGCAAGCAGCGGCTGCCACAGGGTCTGTTCGAACATCGCCTCGCCCTGCGCGGCGGCGCCAAGTTTCAGCAGCGAGCGACGCAGGCGACGCAGATTGGCCAGGCGCCACGCCAGTGCCGGCGGCTGCAGCCGGCCACGATCGAAGTCGATCAGATACAGCCCATCGGCGGCCACGAGCACGTTGTGCGCATTCAGGTCGGCATGCCGGATGCCGGCCCGATGAAAACGCGCCACCAGCGCGCCGACTGCGGCGGCCAGCTCGCCGTCCAGCCGCCCCGCCGCCAGGCACTCGGCCAGCGTCGGCGCGTTGGCGATGCGGCAAGTGATCAGGTCGGCGGTGTAGAACAGCCCGCGCCGGCAATAGCGTGCGGCCACCACTTTCGGCCCGGGCAGGCCGAGCCGGGCAATCTCGCCCAGCAGGCGAAACTCCGCGAAAGGGCGCGTGCGGTCGGCACCCGTCCACAGGTAGTGGTCGCCCATCCATGCCGCCACCAGGCCGCCGCGACGATAGTGCCGCAGCACCCATGCGCCGACCGGGCGGGTGATGATAGCCACGCCGCCGCGGCCACCCGGCCGGGTCGTCAACTCGCCGCGCCCGCGCCAGTAATCCGGCGCAAACCAGTCATGCTCGACTTGCGGCGACACGGCGGCGTCAAACAGAATCGCGCCGGCCGCATCTTTGCGTATGTGTTCCTGCATCATCAACGCTGCCGGATTCCTGTCACCGTACACTTCCCCGCGATTCTAGCCCAAGCCCCATGCCATCCCCCGCCTCGATCTGCCTGCTGCGCACATCCGCCATCGGCGATGTCACCCACGTGGTGCCGCTACTGCGCACGCTGCAACAGGCGTGGCCGCAGACGTCGCTGACCTGGGTCATCGGCAAGCTGGAGCGCCAGCTGGTCGGCGATCTGCCCGGCGTCGAGTTCATCACGTTCGACAAGCGCACCGGCTGGGCCGGCATGCGCGCGGTGCACGCCGCCCTGCGCGGCCGGCGCTTCGATGCCCTGCTGCAGATGCAGGTGGCGCTGCGCTCGAACCTGCTGAGCATGGGCATCCGTGCCGATCGGCGCATCGGCTATGACCACGCGCGCTCGAAAGACCTGCACGGGCTGGTGGTCAACCAGCGCATTCCCGCGCGCAGCGGCGAACACGTGCTGGATGCGATCGGCAGCTTCTGCGAGCCACTCGGACTCAGGCAGACGCAGGTGCGCTGGGAGATCCCGATCCCCGATGAAGCGCGGGTCTGGGCCGTTGAGCAGCTGCCCGGCGACACGCCCACCCTGCTGGTCAGCCCCGCTTCCAGCCACACACGGCGCAATTGGCGCGCCGAACGCTATGCCGCGGTGATGGATCACGCCGGCGCGCGCGGCTGGCGCGTGGCGCTGGTGGGCGGGCCTTCCACCAGCGAGCGTGCGATGGCCGACGCGATACTCGCCGCGTGCCGGCGGGCTCCGCTCGACCTCACCGGCAAGGACACGCTCAAGCGCCTGCTGGCGATGCTCGGCCGCGCACAGCTGCTGCTGGCGCCCGACTCCGGCCCGATGCACATGGCCAATGCGGTCGGCACCCGGGTGCTGGGGCTGCACGCGGCCAGCAACCCGGCGCGCTCCGGCCCGTATTCGGATCGCCGCTGGTGCGTCGACAGATACGACGAGGCGGCGCGCAAATATCTGCGCAAGCCGGCCAGCGCGCTGGCCTGGGGCAGCAAGATCGAACGCCCCGGCGTGATGGACCTGATCGGCGTGGATGACGTGATCGAACGCTACGAGGCGGCCGCGCGCGATCTCGGCCTGCTTTAGCGAATGGCTGGAACTGTGGGAGACGGTCTTCGGCCTCGCTCACGCCGGTGCGGGACACAGTATCCGTGGCGCAGCTTCGATGGCCGGAAACGGCGAGTCAGCGCTGCTCGCCAGTGCTAGCCTGCGCGCATGTCCGCACCCCACAGCCCTGCGTTGCCCGCGCTGCACATCTGCGAACAGGCGCGACTGAGCCGCGATGCGCGCTTCGACGGGCTGTTCTTCACCGCCGTCAGCAGCACGCGCATCTATTGCCGACCGGTGTGCCCGGCGCCGACGCCGAATGCGGCAAACGTGCGCTATTACGCGAGTGCCGCCGCCGCTGAGGCAGCCGGATTCCGGCCTTGCCTGCGCTGCCGGCCGGAGCTGGCTCCCGGCAACGCACTGTGGCGACGTGGCGAGCATGCCGTGGCGCGCGCGCTGAAGCTGATCGACACCGGCCTGCTGGCCGAACATTCACTGGCTGAGCTCGCTGCGCGGGCCGGCCTGAGTGCGCGGCAGCTGCGGCGATTGTTCGTGGAGCATCTGGGCGCACCACCGATCCGCGTGCATACGACGAACCGCCTGCTGTTCGCGAAACAGCTGCTGACCGAGACCGCGCTGCCGGTGACCGAAGTGGCGCTGGCCGCCGGCTTCGGCAGTCTGCGCCGCTTCAACGCGGCGTTCGCGCAGGCAAACCGGATGCCGCCGCGCGAACTGCGCCAGCGACCGCGCACCACCACGGGCGACGCGCTGACGCTGCGTCTCGGCTATCGGCCGCCGTACGACTTCGAGGCCCTGCTGGCGTTTCTGCGGACGCGCGCGCTGCCCGGCGTGGAGCAGGTGGACGAGTATCGTTACGCGCGCGTGTTCGGCCCTGCCGACGCGCCGGGCTGGCTGCGCCTGAGCGCATGGCCCGGCGGCGAGCACGCGCTGAAGCTGGAGCTGCACTGTCCGCAACCGATCCAGCTGCTGCCGGTGGTGACACGGCTGCGACGCATGTTCGACCTGGATGCGGACCCGCGTGCGATCGCCGCCACGCTGGGCGCCAGCGGCGTGCTGAAGCCGCTGCTGCGCAAGCGGCCCGGCCTGCGCCTGCCCGGTGGCTGGGACGGTTTCGAGCTCGCGGTGCGCGCCGTGCTGGGCCAGCAGGTGAGCGTGGCCGCCGCGCGCACGCTCGCCACGCGCATCGTGCAGCGCTGGGGCGAACCGCTGAGAACACCCGCGCTGGCGGGGCTGGAGCGGCTGTTCCCCACGCCCGCGCAGCTGGCCGACGCCGACCTGCGCGAGATCGGCGTGACCACCGCACGCGCGGCCAGCATCCGCGGCGTCGCCCGGGCGCTGCTGGACGGCCATGTCGATTTTCGCGCGGAGCAGTCGATGGACGAGTTCGTGGCGCGCTGGGTCGCCCTGCCCGGCATCGGCGACTGGACCGCGCACTACATCGCGATGCGTGCCCTGAGCCACCCCGATGCCTTCCCCGCCGCGGACCTGATCCTGCGCCGCGCTGCGGCCGGCGACGGTCCCGAACTGAGCACCAAGGCGCTCACCGTGCTGGCCGAAGCCTGGCGACCGTGGCGCGCCTACGCGGTGATGCACCTGTGGCGCAGCAGCAGCGACAGCGCCGCCAAATCGCCTGTGTAGGTGCGCACAGGGTGTGCTTGCAACAACTCAGCACGCGCCGATGATCAGCGGCTCCGGCTCCAGTTGCACCCCGAACTTCTCGTGCACGCCCAGCATCACTCGCTGCGCCAACGCCCACAGCTGCGGTCCGCTGGCCTTGCCGTGATTGACCAGCACCAGCGCGTGGCGGTTGGAGATGCCGGCGTCACCCTCGCGCAGGCCCTTGAAACCGGCCCGCTCGATCAGCCACGCGGCGGAGAGCTTGCTGCGGCCGTCCGGCTGCGGCCACGCGACCAGCCCGGCATGCTCGCGCGCCAGCCGCTCGGCCAGCGCGGCCTCGACCAGCGGGTTCTTGAAAAAGCTGCCGGCGTTGCCGATCACCGCCGGGTCGGGCAGCTTGCGCGTGCGCAGATGCACCACCGCCTCGGCCACGTGGAACGGCGCGGGCTTGCCCACACCCATCCGCCGCAGCTCTTCGTCGATGCCCGCGTAGTCGGTGCGCAGCGGGCGGCTGCGCGGCAGCACGAAACGCACCGCGGTGACGATGTAGCGCCCCGGCTCGCGCTTGAACAGCGAGTCCCGATAGCCGAACGCGCAGGCAGTGTGATCCAGCGTCACCACGCGACGCTCACGGGTGTCCCACGCCTCCACACTCTCGACGAACTCGGCCACCTCGCAGCCGTAGGCACCGATGTTCTGGATCGGCGCGGCGCCCACAGTGCCGGGAATCAGGATCAGGTTTTCCAGCCCAGCATAGCCCTGCCCCAGCGTCCAGCGCACAAAGTCGTCCCAGCGCTCGCCGGCGGCCACCGCGATGCGCGCGCTGTCGCCGTCGCTGTCCACCGGTTTCCCGCTCGCGGCAAGCGCCTCGACATGGACGCCGCGGGTGGCCATCACCAGCACGGTGCCCGCGAAATCGCCGGTGAACAGCACGTTGCTGCCCTCGCCCAGCACCAGCAGAGGTCCCGCGCGAACGGCCGGAAAATCGAGCAGCTCGGGCAGCTTGCTGGCGTCGCGGATCTCGGCCAGCAGCTGCGCCCGTGCGTCAACGCGCAGCGTGTTGCGCGTTGCCAGCGGTGCATTCTCGATCAGCGTGTAGCCGCCCATGTCTATTCGCTCCGCTGGCATGTCTACTCGCTCCACTCGCATGTCGCTGCGCTCAGCCGGCATCGGTGCTTGCCTCCAGCGCCGCGATGCGCTGGCGGCGAATCTCGTTGACGCATTCGCCGACCAGCTGCGGCCCGCGATAGATCAGCCCCGAATAGATCTGCACCAGCGCCGCGCCGGCGTCGAGCTTCTCCGCCGCGTCGCTGCCGTCGAGGATGCCGCCCACGCCGACCAGCGGGATGCGCCCCTGCAGCCGCGCATGCATGCCCGCCAGCACCGCGGTGGAGCGCGCGAACAGCGGCTTGCCCGACAGCCCGCCGGCCTCGCCGCCGCGCGGATCGTCGGCCACCGCCGCGTGGTCGATGGTGGTGTTGCTGCAGATCACGCCGTCGATGCCGGTGCACAGCAGCACGTCGGCGATCGCGTCCAGCTCGGCCTCGGTCAGGTCGGGCGCGATCTTCAGCAGCATCGGCTTGCGGCTGCCCGCCTGCGAGCCCAGCCGCTCCTGCGCCGCACGCAGGATCGAGATGAACTTGTACAGCGTGGCCTCCTGCTGCAGCTCGCGCAGGCCCTGCGTGTTCGGCGAGGAGATGTTCACCGCGATGTAGCTGGCGTGCGCGTACACCTTGTGCAGGCAAGTGAGGTAGTCGTTGACCGCCTTCTCGTTCGGCGTGTCCTTGTTCTTGCCGATGTTGATGCCGAGCACGCCGCGATACGCCGACGCCTGCACGTTGCGCACCAGCGCATCGACGCCGCCGTTGTTGAAGCCGAGCCGGTTGATGATCGCCTCGTGCTGCGCCAGCCGGAACATGCGCGGCCTGTCGTTGCCCGGCTGCGGCAGCGGCGTCACCGTGCCCACCTCGATGAAGCCGAAGCCCAGCGCGGCGAGCGCATCGAGATGCCCGGCGTTCTTGTCGAGCCCGGCGGCTAGGCCCACGGGGTTGGGAAACGTGATGCCGAATACGCTGACCGGCAGCTCGGCCGGCGGCTCCGCCACCCAGCGCGCCAGTCCGCTGCGCTGGGCCACGTCCAGCCCGTACAGGGTGAGGCGATGCGCGGTCTCGGCATCGAGCTTGAACAGCAGCGGACGCAGGAAATCGTACATGGCTCAGCCCAGGTGACCGGCAAAGATGCGGGTGTCGTAATCGAAGCTTATCGTGCCGCGCTCGGCGCAGGCATCGAACAGCTCGCGCAGCGCCTGCAGCATCGGCAGGTGCCGGGGATGCCCCGGCGCCGGCACGTACGAGGACGACAGCAGGCGCCCGCGCAGCGCCTCGAAATCCAGCCGTTGGACATGCGCGAAGCGGGCGCCGCCGCGGTAGCCGTCGCCGAACCAGGCGCGCATGCGCGTGTCGTCGGGGTAGCGCTCGGCCACCTGGCCGTAGTCGGTGCCGAACTCGCGCAGCAGCGCCTCGTAGCCTTCCAGGAACGGCGTGCCGGCCAGCCGGCGCGAGTTCCACCAGATCGCCGCCAGGCCGCCCGGCCGCAGGATGCGCGCAAACTCGCGCCGCGCGGCCGCCGCGTCGAACCAGTGGAAGGCCTGCGCCACGGTGACCAGATCGACGCTGGCGTCAGGCAGGCCGGTGGCGTCGGCAAGTCCATCGACGGCGGCGAAGCCGGGGTATGCGCGCAGCCAGCGCTCGGCGGCGGCGCGCATCGGCGCGTTCGGTTCCACCGCGGTCACCCGGTAGCCGCCGTCCAGAAAAAGCTTGCACGAGATACCGGTGCCGGCGCCGATATCGGCCACCTGCCAGCGGGCATCGACGCCCTGCTCGCGCTGCAGCCAGTCAAGCAGCGCGTGCGGATAGTCCGGCCGGTAGCGCACGTAGTCGTCGACGCGATCGCTGAAGCGGGCGGTGGGGTTCAGCTCGCTCATGCCTCTGCTCCGGTCGCGTCAGCCATGCAGCATCTGGCCGCCGTCGACCACCAGCGTCTGCCCGGTGATCCAGCCGGCCCACGGCGAGGCGAGGAACAGCGCCGCATGCGCCACTTCCTCCGGCGTGCCGTAGCGGCCGAACGGAATCTTCGCCAGCACGGCGGCGTAGCGCTGCGGGTCCTCCTGCCTGCAGCGGTCCCACAGGCCGTCGGCAAATTCGATCGAGCCGGGTGCGATCGCGTTGACGCGGATGCGCTGCGGCGCCAGCGCCAGCGCCTGCGACAGGGTGTAGTGGCTCAACGCGGCCTTCATGGCCGCGTAGGACGGCCCGCCCGGACGCGGACGCAGCGCCGCGATCGAACTGGTGTGCAGGATGCACGCCCGCGTCGAGCCGGCCAGATGCGGCAGCGCGGCGCGCGAGGCGCGCACCGCGGCCATCAGGTCGACGTTGAAGTCGGCCAGCCACGCCTCGTCATCGTCGCCGAAGCCGTAGCCGCTGGCGTTGTTGATCAGCACGTCGATGCCGCCCAGCGCGGCGGCGGCAGCGGCGATGTAGCCGCCGATGGCGGACGCATCGGCCAGATCGCAGCGCTGCACGTGGGTCGCACCGCCAAATGCCGCCACGGCCTGGCGGGCGTCCTCCAGCGCGGCTTCGCCGCGCGCGCAGATCGACACCGCCGCACCGGCCTGCGCAAACGCCAGCGCCATGCTGCGGCCGATGCCGCGGCTGCCGCCGGCGACCAGCACGCGGTAGCCGCGGAAATCGAACGGCGGGGGCGTCGCCATCGGGCTCATCCGAACCAGTGCCAGTGGGTGCTGATGCCCAGAAACAGCACGCCGAAAATCAGCATCAGCACGAGCGCGGCGAACAGCAGATGCACGTAGCCGAGCACCAGCCCGGCCAGCGCCATGCCGTCGCCCTCGATGGCGGTGCCGACCGGCGCGCGGCGGATTTCACTGCGCGCCATGTGGCCGCAGACGATCGCCACCAGCGCGCCGATGAAAGGCAGCACGCACCAGGTGAGGATGCCGAACACCAGGCTCACGACCGCCAGCGAACTGGTGCGGGACGCGGGCTGATACGGAGGTTGATAGCTCATCGCAGCCGTACTCCTTGAGGTGAAACCCGAGCATACCGGCATGGCGAGCCGGCTGCCGGTGACCCATGCCCGCCCGCTCCCGCTGAGCGTGGCTCGCGTCAGCGAGCGCAGTCGAAGCGCTGCTGTCGCATGCCCTTCGACTTCGGCCCTTCGGGCCTGCGCTCAGGGTGAACGGTCAAGGTTATCCGCAAGCCGGCTTCCCTCCGCTGCGTTCAAAGGTCGAACTTGATGCCCTGCGCCAGCGGCAGCGCGTTGGAATAGTTGATGGTGTTGGTCTGCCGGCGCATGTAGACCTTCCACGCGTCCGAGCCGGACTCGCGGCCGCCGCCGGTTTCCTTCTCGCCGCCGAAGGCGCCGCCGATCTCGGCGCCCGAGGTGCCGATGTTGACGTTGGCGATGCCGCAATCCGAACCGGCCGCGGTCAGGAACTGCTCGGCCGCGCGCAGGTTCTGCGTGAAGATCGACGACGACAGGCCCTGCGGCACGTCGTTCTGCATGTCGATCGCCTCGTCCAGCGTGGTGAACGGCATCACGTAGAGGATCGGTGCGAACGTCTCGGTCTGCACCACTTCGTGCGCGTTGTCGATGCCGGTGATGATGGTGGGCAGCACGAAGTTGCCCTTGCGCTCGGTCAGCGCGCGCCCGCCGGTGCGCACCGTGCCCCCCGCCGCCTTGGCCTTCTCGACCGCCGCCAGATACGCCTGCACCGCTTCCTGGCTGTTGAGCGGGCCCATCAGCGTGGTCGCCAGCGTGGGATCGCCGATCTTGCCCTCGATCTGGCCGTAGGCCTTGACCAGCGTCTCCAGCACGTTGTCGAAGATCGACGTGTGCACGAACAGCCGCCGCGTGGTGGTGCAGCGCTGGCCGGCCGTGCCTACCGCACCGAACACGATACCCGGAATCGCCAGCTTCAGATCGGCCGACTCGTCCAGGATGATCGCGTTGTTGCCGCCCAGCTCCAGCAGCGAGCGCCCCATGCGCCGCGCCACGCGCTCGCCGACCAGGCGGCCGACCTTGGTGGAACCGGTGAAGCTGATCAGCGCGATGCGCTTGTCGTCGACGAACGCCTGCGAGAGGTCGGTGCCGGCGTCGTTGAAAAGGAAGAACAGATCCGGGAAGCCGCCGGCCTTGAGCGCCTCGTTGCAGATCTTCATGGTGGCGATCGCCGACAGCGGCGTCTTCGGCGACGGCTTCCAGATGCTGATGTCGCCGCAGATGGTGGCCAGGAAGGTGTTCCACGCCCACACCGCGACCGGGAAGTTGAACGCGCTGATCACGCCGACCAGGCCGAGCGGGTGGTACTGGTCGTACATGCGGTGGCCGGGGCGCTCCGAATGCATCGTGTAGCCGTAGAGCATGCGGCTCTGGCCCACCGCGAAGTCGGCGATGTCGATCATCTCCTGCACTTCGCCGTCGCCCTCGGGCTTGATCTTGCCCATCTCCAGCGCCACCAGCGAACCCAGCGCGTCCTTGTGCTTGCGCAGGGCCTCGCCGCACAGGCGCACCGCCTCGCCGCGCTGCGGCGCGGGCGTCGTGCGCCACACCTTGAACGCGGCCTGCGCGCGCTGCACGATCACCTCGTAGTCGGCCGCGCTGGATGCGTGCACGGTGCCCAGCACCTCGCCGCTGGCCGGGTTCACCGGCTGCAGCGCGCCGGCGTCGGTGGTCTTCGACCACTCGCCCTGGCCGAGGTAGCTGCCGGACTGCTCGCCGTGCAGGCCGAGTGCGCTGAGGATGGCGTGGGACATGGATCACTCCTGGACAGATCAGGGCGCCCGCAGGCGCCGTGGTGAAGGTGGCAAAGGCGTTGATTCTAGCAGGCGGCACGCTGGCGCCGGATCGCGCCACAGCGGGATCCATGCGAAAATCCCGCCGCGCCCTCGTAGCTCAGTTGGATAGAGCGGCCCCCTCCTAAGGGGCAGGTCGGACGTTCGAATCGTCTCGAGGGCACCACTCCTGCTACCGCCGGCGCGCGACCCGCGCGCTCACGAGCTGCACGACAGCATCGAGCAGCCGGCCTTGTGCCGCGCCCAGTCCGGCCGCTTCTGCGCAAACGCCTCGCGGCCGGGCTGGTCGTCATAAGGACGGCGCATGAGATCAAGCAAGGCCTCGATGCCGCCAGTGTCGCCCTGCGTGGCGCGGTCGATCGCCTGCTGCGCGAGGTAGTTGCGCAGCACGTAGCGCGGGTTGGCCTGGTTCATCGTTTCGCGACGCGATGCGGGGGGCAGCGGATCGTCGCGCAGGCGCGCGGCGTAGCGTGCCAGCCAGTCGCTGAGCGCGGGTTCCGCCGCGCGCCGTTTCGCTTCGTCATAGAAGGCATCGGCAAACGGCTGCAGCGTCGGTGCCTGCGCATCGACCTCGGCCAGCGCGCGAAACCACCGCGTCATGTCGATCTCGGCCTGCTGCAGCAGCGCCTGCAGCGACTGCATCAGCGCCACATCGTCGTCGCGGCACTGCGCCAGGCCGAGCTTGGCAGCGGCATTCGCGCGGTCGGCGGCGGCGTAGGCAGCCGCGTAGCGATCCAGCCCGGCCTGCAGCGGCTCGATGCTGCCGAACAGCGGCGCCAGCGCACCGGCCAGCCGGCTCAGGTTCCACCACGCCACGTCGGGCTGCTGGCCGAAGCGGTAGCGGCGGCGCTGCGCATCGGTGGTGTTCGGGGTCCAGTCGGGGTCGTAGTTGTCGACCCAGCCGTACGGGCCGTAGTCGATGGTGAGGCCGAGGATCGACATGTTGTCGGTGTTCATCACGCCGTGCACGAAACCCACGCGCATCCAGTGCGCCACCATCACGGCGGTGCGCTCGCACACCTGGCCGAACCATTCCGCGTAGATCGATTCACCGCCGCCCTGCAATTCGGGAAAGTCGCGGCGGATGGTGAACTCGACCAGCTGCCGCAGCAGCGCCGTATCGCCGCGCGATGCGGGCAGCTCGAAGTTGCCGAAACGCAGGAACGAGGGCGCCACGCGGCACACGATCGCGCCCGGCTCCGGCGCCGCATGGCCGTCGTAGAACATGTCGCGCAGCACGCTCTCGCCGGTGCCGACCAGGCTCAGCGCGCGCGTGGTGGGCACGCCCAGGTGATACATCGCCTCGCTGCACAGGAACTCGCGGATCGACGAGCGCAGCACGGCGCGGCCGTCCGCGCTGCGCGAGTACGGCGTCGGCCCGGCGCCTTTCAGCTGCAGTTCCCAGCGCTCGCCGGCCGCGTTGATCACCTCGCCCAGCGCGATCGCCCGACCGTCGCCGAGCTGGCCGGCCCAGTGGCCGAACTGGTGGCCGCCGTAGTTGGCCGCATACGGCTGCATGCCATCAAGCAAGGCATTGCCGCCGAACACCTGCGCGAATTCCGGCGAGCACACATCGCCCTCGCCCAGGCCCAGCGTCGCCGCCATCTCGCGCGAATGCGCCAGCAGCACCGGTGCCGCCACCGGGGTCGGATCAACCCGCGAATACAGCGCGCCCTCGACCTGCCGCAGCCGCGCTCCGGACTCCGGATCGCCGGGCAGCTCGCGCACGAAGGCGTTGTCGAAACGCAGCTTGAGCATGGCGGAAGCCAGCGGGAAATATGCACCCAATATCCGGGCGCCGATCGCCTCGCGCAAGGGCCGCGCGCAGGCGCACCGGATGCGCTTGCGGCGCTTTGGCGAGAGCGGCGCAAGCCGGTGGGAGCGACTTCAGTCGCGATGCTCTTGCTTTGATGCTGCATCAGAGCAAGAGCATCGCGACTGAAGTCGCTCCCACAGGAAGTCGCTCCCACAAGGGGGTTCGCGCACAGGGGGCGCTCCTGCACGCGCGCGAAGCGCATGGCGCTATAGTCGGCGCCGCCAGCCACCCGCGAGATCCGCATGACCGACCCGTCGCCCGCCAGCCATGCCGACAGCGACGCGCTGCCCGAAGATGCTCCCTACATCGACGCCACCACGCGCTGGCTGGAACGCGCCGTGATCGGCCTCAACCTGTGTCCGTTCGCCCGCGCGCCGCACATCCAGGGCCGCATCCGCTACGCGGTCAGCCACGCGCGCGATACCGACGCGCTGCTCGACGACCTTTGCGGCGAATTGCAGAGCCTCGCCGCCGCCGACCCCGCCGACTGCGAAACCGCCCTGCTGATCCATCCGCACGTGCTGGGCGACTTCCTCGACTACAACGACTTCCTCGACAGCGCCGACGCGGCGGTGGAAACGCTCAGGCTCGACGGCGTGCTGCAGGTCGCCAGCTTCCACCCGCACTACCAGTTCGCCGACAGCGCCCCCGACGACATCG
>JAJYSM010000076.1 GCA_021793575.1 Pseudomonadota bacterium | reverse complement strand
TGCGCGCGGCGCGCTGATCCGCAAGCCCTGTCCGCCCGGCAGCGCATGCCAGCCAAAACACGGAGCCACCGTGCAAACGGTTGCAGACAAACTCTGCACCCTGCAAGTTTCGGTGGCCTGCGCTGTGCCTGAAATAACGTATAAATATATGTAAATCAATTGCTTGAGCGATTGGCACGAATATCGCTTCATGCGTAAGGTCAGCCACCTTTCGCGGAGCGTCACATGCCTGGTAATGCAACAAGTTTCGGCGCCGATACGTGCATGGTGGAAGGCGTGCCGCCACGCGTATCCACTCCTGTGCAAAGCCTGTTTCGCTCGCAGACCGAGGCCGTCGTCCTGCCGCGCCGGATGATCCCGGCGAGCCATGCGGAGCACGATGACGGCGCCGACGGATACCGGTCGGCATACGCTGCGCGAACCGACCGATCCGGCGACAGCGTGAAAGTGGTGCTGTATTCCCACGACACGTTCGGGCTGGGCCATCTGCGCCGCAACCTCGCCATCGCCACGCGCCTGCTGGAGTGCGACGGGAGATTTTCGGTTCGACTGCTGACCGGCTCACCGGTCATCGGGCAGTGGAATCTTCCGCCCCGCCTGCAGGTTCAACCGCTGCCACCGGTGGTCAAGACCGGTGCCGAGCAGTACGCCGCGCGCGATGGCGATCAGCTGTTCGGGATGGTCAAGGGCTACCGCGAGGCGCTGATTCTCAAGACCATCCTGCGTTACCGGCCGGATGTGTTCCTGGTCGACCACGCTCCGGCCGGCATGAACGGAGAGCTGCTTTCCACGCTGGCGCTGATCCGGCGCGAGCTTCCGCAGACGCGAACCATCATTGGCCTGCGCGACATCCTCGACAGCCCGGCCACCGTGCAAAAGTTGTGGCGCGAGCAGGAGATCTATCCGCTGCTGGAGCAGGCCTATGACGATATTTTCGTCTATGGCAGCCGGGCGCTGTTCGACGTGGTCGAGGGCTACGGCATGTCGCCGGCGCTCGGCGCGCGCGTGCGCTACTGCGGGCACGTGGTGGCCGCGCCCGCGGCGCAGGCCCGGGACGTCGATGAGGCGCAAGCACAGCCCTGCTGGAATCCCGATCGCCCGCAGGGGCGTCCGGTGGTGCTGGTCACCGCCGGTGGCGGTGGCGACGGCTTCTTCCTGATGGACGCCTATCTGCAGGCGCTCGCACGGCTGCCGCCGGGCAGCGTGCATTCGGTGGTAGTCACCGGGCCGCTGATGCCCGGCGACGAGAGCGAGGCCCTGCGCCAGCGCGCCGCGGGCCGGGCGGATGTGGAACTGGTCGACTACACGACCGATCTGGTGCCCAGCCTGCGCGCGGCCGACCTGGTGGTGGCGATGGCGGGATACAACACCAGCGCCGAAATCATGGCCCTGCGCAAACGCGCCATCCTGGTGCCGCGCGCCGCACCCCGGGCCGAGCAGCGCATGCGCGCCAGCCTGCTGGCGAAACTCGGTGCCGTCTGGAGCGTCGAGCCCGATGCGGAGCTGGTGCAGAAACTCGCGGCGCTGATTCCCGCCGCGCTGGCTGCGCCGCCACCGCTGGAGTCCGCAAGTGCGGTGATCGACCTGGATGGCGCCGAGCGCGTCGCGCAGTATCTGCTGGAACGCGCCTGCGTGCCGGCAGCCTCGCTGGAGCGCCGGGCATGATCGACCATGCAGCGGGACCGATTGCCTACGTGATGAAGCGCTATCCGCGCCTGACCGAAACCTTCATCCTCAACGAGATCCGCGCCATGGAGCGGCTGGGTGCGCAGCTGCACATCTTTTCGCTGCTGCCGCCGGAGCCGCCGCCGCATCACCCGATGGTGAGCGAAGTGGCCGCGCCGATCCATTCGCTGCCGCCGGAAGGTCGCGCCAAGTGGGCCGGTCTGGCCGGCGCGCACGGCCGCATGCTGGCCGCTGCACCGTTGCGCTATGCGGGTGCGGTGCTGCGGGCGATGCTCTGGTCCGCCCTTTCGCCAACCCCGCTGTCGGTATGGAAGCAGTTCGGTCGCGGCGGCTATGTGGCAAGCGCCTGCCGCCGCGCGGGGATCCGGCACATCCACGCGCATTTCGCCAATGCGCCGGCGGCGACGGCGCGCTTCGCCAGCCTGATGTCCGGCATCCCCTTCAGCTTCACCGCGCACGCCAAGGATCTGTACCTGACCCCGCCGCGCGTGATCCAGCGGCGCGCACGCGCCGCCACCTTTGTCGCCACCTGCACCGGCTACAACGCGCGCTACCTGCAGGATCTGCTCGGTGCCGATGCCGCCAAGGTGCATCTGGTCTATCACGGCATCGACCTGTCGCAGTTCGGTGTGCGCGAAGTGCCGCAGACTGCCGTGCAGCCCCAGCCCCAGCCCCGGCTGATACTTTCCGTGGGCCGGCTGGTGGAGAAGAAGGGCCACGATGACCTGATCGCCGCCTGTGCGCTGCTGCGCGGGCGCGGCCACTCTTTCCGCTGCATGATCGTTGGCGAGGGCCCGCTGCGCGACGCGCTCGCGGCGCAGATCGTGCAGATGAAGCTCGAAGGCGTGGTGACGCTGGAGGGTGCGATGACGCACTCGAAGCTGATCGCGCTGTACCGTCACGCCGACCTGTTTGCGCTGGCGCCGCGCATCGCCGACGACGGCGACCGCGACGGCATCCCGAATGTCATCGCCGAGGCGATGGCGATCGGCGTCCCGGTGGTGTCCACGGACGTGTCCGGCATACCGGAACTGGTCCAGCCCGCGCGCACCGGCATGCTGGTGCCACCGAATGACCCGAGCGCCATGGCCGATGCGCTGGGGCGGATGCTGGCCGATCCGCGGGCGGCGGCGGAGCTGGCCCGTGCCGCGCGCGCGCGGCTGGAGCAGGACTTCGATCTTTGGACCACCACGCGTCGCCTGCATGCGCTGATCGAATGCCATGAGTGCAGCGAAGTCAGCGATCAGCCATCCCCTGCAGCTGCCGACTACCCAGCCACGCACGTCGAGGCCGCCTCATGAAAATCCTCTACATGAACCCCGACCGGGGCATCCCGGTACTCGGCGACAAGGGCGCCTCGGTGCATGTGCGCGAATTCGTCACGGCCGCGGCCGAACTCGGCCATGACGTGCTGCTGGCCTGCGCCACACTCGGCGGCGGCAACCCGCCACCGCCGGCGCGCATCGCCTGCATCGAATACAGCGTTTCCGACGCCGAACTGCAGGCGGCGTGCAGCGAACTGGGGCTGCCGGTGTCCGCGCTGTCGGATCTGGCCCTGCGCCGCGAGATCTCGCGGCTGGCCTATGACCGCACCTTCGCTGCGCGCGTGCTGGGCCATCTCGCCAGCACCGGCTTCCGGCCCGATCTGGTCTACGAGCGCCACGCCCTGCTGCATCGGGCCGGCGTGCGCGTGGCTCGCCGGCTCGGTGTGCCACGCCTGCTGGAGGTGAATGCGCCGCTGGTGGAGGAGCAGCGGCGCTTTCGCGGGCTGCGGCTGGAGCGCGAGTCGCGCGCGGCCGAAGTGGAGTCCTACCGCGGAGCGGATGCGATCGTGGCGGTGTCCGCCGCGGTGGCCGAGCATGTCGGTTACATCCTGGGCAGCCAGCAGACGGTGCACGTGTTGCCCAACGGGGTGGATCTGGCTCGCTTCGGCAAACACCAGGGCGGCAGCGCGCTGCGCGCGCAGCTGGGGCTGGGCGGCAGCCCGGTGCTGGGTTTCGTCGGCAGCTTCAAGCCGTGGCACGGCATGATGTTTCTGCTCGAAGTGTTCCGGGCGCTGGTGGAGATCCGCCCCGATCTGCGGCTGCTCGCCGTCGGCGACGGTCCCGAACTGGAGGCCGTCCGCAGCCGCGTCGCCGAGTGGGGCCTGCAGCGCCAGGTGAGCCTGCCCGGGCGCGTGCCGCATGCCGAGATCCCGGCCTGGCTCGATGCGATGGACGTGAGCATTGCGCCGTACCTGCCGGATCCGGATTTCTATTTCTCGCCGATGAAAATCGTCGAGTCGATGGCGGCTGGCCGCCCGGTGGTCGCGCCGCGGATCGGACAGATCGCCGAGCTGATCCAGGATCAGGCCAGCGGACGGCTGTACACGCCGGGTGATCAGGTCGCCTGCGCGCTGGCGCTGCTGGAGCTGATCGATGCGCCCGAGCATCGCCGCCAGATGGGGCGCGCCGCCGAGTCCGCGGCGGCCAGCCACAGCTGGGCGCACGTGGTCGAACAGGCGCTGTCACTGGCGCGCGAGCCCGCGGTTTGCCGGGCGGTGGCGCAGTGATGGCGCGGCGCGCGCGCCCGCACGCTTGGCTGCTCGACTATCTGTGGCCGGAGTGGAAAGCGCTGTCTGCCGGCGCGCTGGTGATGAGCGTGCGGGCGGTGGTGGTGCTGCTGCTGCCGTGGCCGCTCAAATACACCATTGACAACGTGATCTTTGGCCGGCCGCTGCCGGGCTGGCTGCACGCCATGCTGCCGGAGATCGCGCAGCAGCGCATGCCGCTGCTGAACCTGCTGGCACTGGTCATGCTGGCCCTGGGGGCCGCCGACGCCCTGCTGGTCTATCTCGGCAACCGGCTTTTCCTCGACGCCGGGCAGCGCGTGGTGTTCGCCATCCGCTTCGACCTGTTCGCCCACCTGCAGCGGCTGTCGCTGGAATTCCATCGCCGCCATCGCGGCGGCGAACTGATGTCGCGGCTCAGTGGCGACGTGAAGCAGCTGCAGGATTTCGTCGCTGCCGTCGGCATCGATCTGCTGCCGCATGCGCTGACCATCCTGGGCATGGCCTGCGTGATGATCGTGATCGACTGGCGCTATGCGCTGATCGCGCTGGCGATCGCACCGGTGCTGTTCTACATCGCGCGCTTCTACTCGCAGCGGCTGCGGCAGGCGCTGCGCGAGGTGCGCAACCACGAGGGCACGCTGTGGGGTGTGACGCAGGAAATCCTCGCCAGCGTGCAGGTGGTGCAGGCGTTTGCGCGCGAGTCGCACGAGGACGATCGCTTCAGCGAGCATGCCAGCAAGAGCCTCAGCGCCAGCCTGCATGCCAACAGCGTGCAGGCGCGCTACGGCCCGAGCATGAACCTGGTGATCGCGGTCGCCACCGGGGCCATCATCTGGTACGGCGCCGCCAGCGTGATCCGCGGCGCGCTGACGCCGGGCGATCTGCTGATTTTCCTGGCCTATCTGCGCGGCATCGCCACGCCTGCCCGCCAGCTGGCGAAGACCGGCCGGGTGATCGGCCGCGCCGGCGTGGCGCTGGAACGGATCGGCGAATACCGCACCGAAACCCCCAGCGTGGTCGACCCCGCGGGCGCCAGCACGCCGCCCGCGCGGGCGCAGCGGCTCGAATTCGCGGCCGTCGGCTTCGGCTACCGGCCCGACCAGGCCATCCTGCAGGACATCAGCTTCGTGCTGGAGGCCGGCCAGACGATCGCGCTGGTCGGCCCCACCGGCGCCGGCAAAAGCACCATCGCCAGCCTGATCCCGCGCTTCTACGATCCCACCGCCGGATCGATACGGCTGGACGATCGCGACCTGCGCAGCCTGCCATTGGGCTATCTGCGCCGGCAGGTGGCGATGGTGCTGCAGGAGCCCGCGCTGTTCCAGGCGACGATCTGGGAAAACATCGCCTACGGCCGCGAGGGTGCCCAGCGCGCGGATGCGGTGCGCGCGGCGCGCGAGGTTGGCGTCGATCAACTGATCGAGCAGCTGCCCGGCGGCTACGACGGCATGGTCAGCGAGCGCGGACTCAGCCTCTCCGGCGGGCAGCGGCAGTGCATCGCGATCGCGCGGGCGATGCTGTGCGATGCGCCGGTGGTGATACTCGATGAGCCCAGCAGCAGCCTCGATGCGCGCACCGAGCGCGAGCTGATGCTGGCGCTGGCGCGGCTGGCCTCGCGCCGCGCCGCCCTGGTCATCGCGCACCGGCTCTCAACGGTGATGAATGCCGACCTGATCCTGGTGCTGGAACGTGGACGCATCGTCCAGCGCGGCACCCATGCGCAGCTGCTGGCGACGGGCGGCCTGTACGCCAGCCTGTGGCAGGCACTGCGTGACGACACCCCCTCTCCCAAACTCCGGATGGTCGCCCCATGAATGCTGCCGGCAAGGCTGCCCGCACTATGCGTCTCCTGCCCTGCGCCTGCGCGCTGGTGCTGTTCGCCCTCAGCACGCGACCGGCACACGCCGATCCCTGGATTCCGGCCGCGGGTCACGGCGTCATCGATCCGATGCTGCGCTATTTCAGTGCCAACAGTGCATTTTCAAAGACGCATTTCGGCAGCAGCACTTATCCATCCTCGCGGCAGCGCGAGACGCAGCTGCGCATCACCGGTTCGCAGGGCATCGGCCACGGCCTGTCGATCGAGTACGACCTGCGCGGCGGCGCCGTGCAGGATACCCGCCATCACGCTGGCCAGCAGGTCACCAATAGCTCCAGCGGTCTGGAAGACCAGGTGATCGGTTTGAACTATGGGCTGCGCCAGACGAAGTCGTTTGCCGACTCGATCACCCTCAACGCGGTCTTGCCGACCGGCTCGACCAGCCGCTCGCCGGCCTTGGGCTCGGGCAAGGCCGCGATCGAACCGGACTACCAGGTCGGTATCGCCCGCGGCGCGATGTTTGCGACGCTGGTGGCCGGGCCGCGGGTGTTTCTTGACGGTGGCGCCGTGCAGCTGCGTACTTCGCTCTCGCTCGGTTACCGGGTGACGCCGCGGTTCCGGGTGAGCGGCTCGGTGTTCTACGTGCGCACGCTGCAGCGTCAGCAGGTGGTGGCCCTGGCCGACCGCGGCGAAATCTACAACCTGCTGCGCGTGGGCGCGAAGCTGGAATATCTGCCATCGGGCCGCTGGCGCCAGTGGCGGCCGTTCATCGGCTACCAGGACTCGCTCGCCGGCAAGGGCATCCACGCCGGCCGGCGCATCGTGCTCGGCGTTGCCGTGCGCTATTGATCGCCATGACGGATGCGAGCATTCCGCTGCTGCTGGCGCGCCACGGACAGACTGAGTGGAGCCGCAGCGGACGCTATCAGGGTCGCTGCGATCCTCCGCTGATCGACGAGGGCCGCGCGCAGGCGCTGCAGATCGGCATCTGCGCGCGCGGGCAGGGCATCGGGTCGATTCTGACCAGCCCGCTGCGCCGCGCCCGCGAGACCGCCGAGATCATCGCCGCCACACTGGGGCTGGAGGCTCCGCGGGTGGACCCGCGCCTGATCGAGTTGGCCTACGGCGCGTGGGAAGGGCTGACCCAGGCCGAGGTGCGCGCATGCTGGCCGGATCAGCTGCGCCAGTGGAAGCGCGCACCGGACACCGCGGCGCTGCCCGGCGGCGAGAGCCTCACCGACGTGCGCCAGCGTCTGCATCAGTTTCTGCAGGATCCGATGTGGGCTGTCCACGACGGCGGTGGCGTGCTGATCGTCAGCCACGCCGGGCCGATTCGCATCGCGTTGCTGGAAGCAGCCGGGATGTCGCTTTGCATGTTTCGCAAAATCACCGTGGCCACCGGTTCGCTGCACGCGCTGACGCTGCGCCGGCGCCACGGAAACATCAACCTTTCAACTCAACTTCCGGAGCAACAACCATGCGCATTGCAATGATTGGTGGTGGCTATGTGGGCCTGGTCTCGGGCGCCTGCCTGGCCGACATCGGCAACGACATCGTGATTGTCGAATCTGATCCGCGGCGCTATGCGGCGCTGTGCCAGGGGCGCGTGCCGATTTACGAGCCCGGCCTCGAGGCGCTGGTGAGCGCCAACACCCAGGCGGGTCGGTTGCGCTTCGACAATCAGCTGCAGAGTGCGCTGCACGGCGTCGACGCGGTGTTCCTGGCGGTGGGCACGCCGTCCCGGCGCGGCGACGGCCATGCGGATCTGACCCACGTGTTCAGCGCCGCCGAGCAGGTCGCGGCGGCGCTGGGCAGCTCGGTCGTGCTGGTCACCAAGTCCACCGTGCCGGTGGGCACCGGACGCCGGCTGGCGGAGTTGATGCTCGAACTGCGGCCGGACCTGCACATCGAGATCGCCTCCAACCCGGAGTTTCTGCGCGAGGGCAACGCGATCGAGGATTTCATGCGGCCCGACCGCGTGGTCATCGGTACCGAGAGCGCGCGCGCGCGCGCGGTGCTGGGCGAAATCTACGGTCCGCTGCAGCTGCCCGCGGCCGCGCTGCAGTTCACCGGACTGGAGAGCGCCGAACTGATCAAGTACGCGGCCAACGCGTTCCTGGCGATGAAGATAACCTTCATCAACGAAATGGCGGATCTGTGCGAAAAGGTCGGCGCCAACGTGCGTGACGTCGGCCACGGCATCGGCCTGGATCGCCGGATCGGGCCGAAATTCCTCGAGCCTGGCCCCGGCTACGGCGGCTCGTGTTTCCCCAAGGACACGCAGGCGCTGATGCGGATTGCGCAGGAGGCGGGCGCGCCGCTGCGGCTGGTGGAAACGGTGGTGAGCGTGAATGATGCGCGCAAGGCCGGCATGGCCGGGCGGATCATCGCGAACTGCGGCGGATCGGTGCGCGGCAAGCAGATCGCCCTGCTCGGCCTCACCTTCAAGCCGGATACGGACGACATGCGCGACGCCCCCGCGCTCAGCATCGTGGATCGTCTGCTGGCAGAGGGCGCGCATGTGCGGGCGTTCGATCCGGTGGGCATGCCGCAGGCGCGCCCGCTGCTGCCCGAGAGCGTGCGGTACTGCCGCGACGTGATCGAGGCAGTCGATGGCGCCGATGCCCTGGTGGTGGTCACCGAATGGGAGGCCTTCCGCAGCATTTCGCCCGCATGGCTGCGCACGGCGATGCGCGGCAAGGTGATCGTGGATCTGCGCAATATCTTCGCTGCCGAGGCGATGCAGCATGCCGGATTTTCCTATCACTCGATCGGGCGGCCGGCGGTCCATCCGGTGGCGCGGCTGCACCCGATGCCGCTGCGCCAGGCGGCTTCGATGCGCCAGCTGGCTGGGGTGAGCGGCGCGCAGCCGCTGCCGGTGTCCTGATCCGCAGGCGGTTGCCGCGCAGCGGGAGGCTGGGGCACGGCTGGCGGTTGCTGATTGAACAAATTGTTCACACGCCGCGCCGCGCACGGCCCTACCTTGAGGGCTGCAGCGGGCGACGGGGCCGGACCCTCGCACTGCGCACGAGTATCAGCGCTGACCAGGTGGTGGACATGAATGGCTCTGCTGCCGGTAACGGATTCGAGGCGTGACAGCCCGCTCGGCGCTGCTGCGTGCGTTCTTCTGGATGCTGCTCGGCTCCATCGCAGTGATGGGGGTGCTGTCATTTGTCGAGTTTCGCCGCGCCCTGCAGTCGGAGATTGCCGACAATCTCCAGTTCGGCGCAGGTGCGGTGAAGGAGCGCATCGATACCTTTCTGTTCACGCAGATGGAAAGCATGCGGGTCTGGCGCAACTTGCAGGTGATGCAGGACATCCGCGTCAACGACGTCGACAAGCGCATTTCCAACTTCCTCTCCGAACTGCAGGCGGGCCAGGGCAGCATCTACCAGACCCTGCTGTGCACTGACACGTCCGGCCGCGTGGTGGCCGCGACGGATCGTGCATTGATCGGAAAAATGGCGCCCTCGATCCGTGCCTGGCAGCAGATGCCCGATTCGAAGCTGAAGGATGTCTTCATCGCGACTACCTACCAGCCCACCGGCGAGGCGGTGGTTCTGCGCACGCTGATACCCAATGCGTTCGGGCGTGGCGATATCGGCACCCTGTATCTGACGGTGGACTGGGGCGCCGTACAGGGGCTGCTCGACAAGGCCGCCGCCGACGGGCCGCGCAGCCTGCTGCTGCTGGATGCGCAGGGCCGGGTGATCGCCGCCTCGAGCGCGCTGCGTGAACGCCTGGATCTGCCGCATCAGCGGATGCTGCACTGGGTCGTACCCGCGGTCGGGGCGACCTCGTATATCCATGATGGCGCCGCCCTCGGCTACCGCTCGCTGCTGGTCGGCGCCGCCGCCTCCAGCGGCTACCAGCAGTTCAAGGGACTGGGCTGGCATATTCTCATGGTCGAGCCGACCAGCGAGGCGTTTCGTCCGGTGTGGCGCATGCTGTGGGGCATGCTGGTGCTGTTGTTGCTGACGCTGGCGCTGGGGCTGTGGCTGGCATCTCGATTGGCCAGCCGGATCGCGAAACCGATCGTCGATCTGACCGAATTCACGCGGCGCTTCCGCCAGGGGGAGGAGACCCTGCCGAACGCGCCGGTCACCACGATATCCGAGGTGGCGGAGCTGTTTCGCGCCTACGTCGACATGATCCAGGCGCTGGATCGCTCGCGCGAGCAGGTGGTGCGCGCCGGCAAGCTCGCGGTGGTGGGCGAGATGGCGGCGGTGATGGTGCACGAAATCCGCACGCCGATGAGTATCGTGCGCAGTTCGGCGCAGCTGCTGGCGCGCCACACCACGCTCGGTGAGCGGGAGCGCGAGTTGATCGGATTCATCCTGAGCGAGACCGAGCGGCTCAATCCACTGGTGAACATGCTGCTGGAATGCGCCCGGCCGAAGGCGCCGGATTTTCGCCCGCAGGACATGCATGCCATCGTCGACAGCGTACTCAACCTGATCGCGTCACGAGCGGAGGTCGCCGGCGTGCATCTGGAGCGGGATCTGGAGGCGCAGGGCGTGGTGTTCGCCTGCGATCGCGAGCAGATGATGCAGGTGCTGCTGAATCTGGTGCTCAACGCGCTGGAGTTTGTCAGTGCCGGCGGCAGGGTCGCGGTAAGCACTTATCTGGAAGCCGGCGCACTGTGGATCTGTGTGGCCGATGACGGCCCCGGCGTGCCGCCGGCGATCCGCGAGCTCATCTTCGATCCGTTCTTCACTCGCCGCCAGGGTGGTATCGGCCTCGGACTGACCATCGTGCAGCAGATCGTGCAGGCGCACGGCGGCGAGATTCGCGTCACCGACAGCCCCTGGGGCGGCGCGGCGTTCAATATCCGTCTTGACATGAATTAGCTGGATGAGGTGCACGTGAAGCGAATGCTGGTGGTCGACAACGAAGCGAGGATGCGCCAGATCCTGGAGCTGGCACTCAGCAGCATGGGCCATGAGGTGGTGCAGGCCGCGGACGGAGTGGAGGCGCTGGCCGCCATGGATGCCACCCGTTTCGATCTGGTGCTGACCGATCTGCGCATGCCGCGGATGGACGGCATGCAACTTTTGCGCGAGTTGCGCGAGCGTGGCGAGGAGGTGCCGGTCATCGTGCTGACCGCTTACGGCACCATCGAAACCGCGGTGGAGGCGATGCGGCTCGGCGCGTCGGACTACATCATCCGGCCGTTCGAGATCGAGACGATCGAGCTGGCGGTGACGCGCACACTCGCGGTCAGCGTGGTGCAGCGCGAAAACCGCTTCCTGCGCGATGAGGTATCGCGAGGCTGGGGCGAGTTCATCGGGATCAGCGAGAAAATGCAGGCGCTGTATCGACTGGTGCAGCAGGTGGCGCCGGCGCGCAGCAACATCTTCATCGTCGGCGAGACCGGTACCGGCAAGGAACTGGTGGCGCGGGCCCTGCATCAGGCCTCTGGCCGCAGCGGCCTGTTTGTGCCGATCAACTGCGCCGCGATTCCCGCGGAGCTGCTGGAGAGCGAACTGTTCGGGCACGAGAAGGGCGCTTTCACCGGCGCCGCCCGCGGCCGCGTGGGCAAGTGCGAGCTGGCCAGCGGCGGCACCATTTTCCTGGACGAGATCACCGAGATGCCGCTGGCGCTGCAGGCCAAGCTGCTGCGGGTGGTGCAGGAGGGCACCATCGAGCGGCTGGGAGCGAACGTGACCATGCCGGTCGACCTGCGGATCGTGGCGGCCACCAACGTGGATCTGCAGCATGCGGTGGAATCGGGGCGGCTGCGCCAGGATCTTTATTTCCGGCTCAATGTGGTGCGCATCGACGTGCCCCTGCTGCGTGAGCGGCGCGAAGACATTGCGCTGCTGGCGCAGCATTTCCTCGGCAAATACGCCGGCGAGCTCGGCCGCCCGACGCCGCGGCTGACGCGACAGGTGCTGGAACGGCTCGAAGCCCATGCCTGGCCGGGCAATGTGCGCGAGCTGGAAAACCTGATGGAACGAGCGGTGGTGCTCAGCGAGGGGCAGGAGATCACTCTGCAGCACTTTCCGGAAAACATGCTGCGCGAGCGCGAGCACCAGCAGGCGATGGCGCAGGAGCCAGGCGCGCCCATCGCCACCGATGCACTGGCGTTGCGGACGCACGTCGACGCGCTGGAGAAGCGGCTGATCGAAGCGGCGCTGGCGCGCAGCGACAACAGCAAGGCGGCGGCTGCCCGGCTGCTGGAAATCAGTGAGCGGGCGCTGTGGTACAAGCTCAAGCGCTACGAACTGTAGGCGCTGGGAAAATGCGGCAGCGCGCGGGATTCGGGTCAGCCGCTCAGTCCGCGACGCCCGGCGGCCGCTGCCTGTGCGGCTCGGCCTGCACCGTGATGTACTGCGGCTCCTCGCCATCCAGGCACAGCGCGGTGAGCTGCCCACCCCACACGCAGCCGGTATCGATCGCATGCACGCCGAGCCCGGCGAAGCGGCCCAGCGCCGACCAGTGGCCGCACACGATGCGGGTGTCGCGGCGGCGCATGCCGGGCACTTCGAACCACGGATACAGCCCGGGCTTCTGCGTGCCGGGGATGTCCTTGGCCTCGAAGTCGATGCGGCCGTTGACGTCGCAGTAGCGCATGCGGGTCAGCGTGTTGATGCTGGCGCGCTGGCGCTCCAGCCCCTGCAGCCGGCTCGACCATGCTGCAGGCCGGTTGCCGAACAGGTTGCGCAGCAGCCGCGGATGGCGCGGGCTGGACAGCTCGCGCTCGACCTCCTGCGCCGCCCGCTGCGCCTGGCGCAGCGTCCACTGCGGCGCCAGCCCGGCGTGGATCATGGTCCAGTTGAGCTGCTCGTCGTGATGCAGCAGCTTCTGCGCACGCAGCCATTCGCACAGCACTGGCGCATCCTCGGCGAACAGCACCTTGCGCAGCTCGGGATTTACCCGCGCCTGCGCCTCCGCGCTGCGCATGGCGATCGCCAGCAGGCTCAGGTCGTGGTTGCCCAGCGTGATGATGCAGGATGCGCGCAGGCCGTGGATCAGCCGCAGTGTTTCAAGCGACTCACCGCCGCGGTTGACCAGGTCGCCGCAGAACCACAGTCGGTCCTGCACCGGATCGAAGCGCAGCTTGTCCAGCAGCCGCTGCAGTTCCGGATAGCAGCCCTGCACGTCGCCGATCGCGTAGGTGGCCATCTCAGCCGGCATCCATCAGGGGTCGATCCATCAGTGCAGCGTGCGCGGAATGGACAGGGTGAAAGTCGGAATCGGCGCCTCGAACTCGGTGCCGTCGTCAGCCAGCATCTGGTAGCTGCCGCCCATCGTGCCCACCGGCGTCTCCAGCACCGCGCCGGAGGTGTATTCGAAATCGTCGCCCGGGCGCATCCACGGCTGTTCGCCGACCACGCCGTCGCCGCGCACTTCCTCCACCTTGCCGTTGGCGTCGGTGATCATCCAGTGGCGGGTGAGCAGGCGCGCGGGCAGGTTGCCGGCATTGCGCAGGGTGATGGTGTAGGCGAAAACGTAGCGATTGTCACCGGGCTTCGATTGATCGGGCACGAAGCGGGTTTCGACCTGCACGTCGATCGTGTAGGAAGATTTTTCAGTCATG